>NZ_JBJJLO010000046.1:0-45952 GCF_046230915.1 Pseudomonas sp. KCJK8993 | reverse complement strand
TATTATCGCAATATATTCTCTCCAGATTATTTAGCGCACAAACAATTAGCACCCCAAAACCTGAACGAGGCTTTACACCATGCAGACTCTCTATACCGCAGTTGCAACCGCCACCGGTGGCCGTGACGGCCGTGCCGTTTCCAGCGACAACATCCTCGACGTCAAGTTGGCCACTCCCAAGGAGCTGGGTGGTGCGGGTGGACAGGCAACCAATCCGGAGCAGCTGTTCGCCGCCGGCTACTCGGCGTGCTTCATCGGCGCCTTGAAGTTCGTCGCCAGCCAGAGCAAGCGCAAGATTCCGGACAACGCCTCGATCACCGCCCATGTCGGCATCGGCCAGATCCCGGGCGGCTTCGGCCTGGACATCGACCTGCACGTCAATCTGCCCGGCCTGGCCCGGGACGAGGCAAAAAGCCTGGTAGATGCCGCTCACCAGGTCTGCCCCTACTCCAACGCCACCCGCGGCAATGTCGATGTTCGCCTGCACGTAAGCGTCTGAAACGACGAATTGCAGGCACAAAAAAGCCCGACTCAAGGCCGGGCTTTTTCATCTACAAGAACGGGCCAGGTTTAAACCTTGGCGCGGCCTTTGTAAGAACCGCCTTCGCGGGTATCGATCTCGATCCAGTCGCCGATCTCGATGAAGTCGGCAACGCTCAGCTCGGTGCCGTTCTTCAGTTTGGCAGGCTTCATCACCTTGCCCGAAGTGTCGCCGCGAGCGGAACCTTCGGTGTAATCGATCTGGCGCACGATGGTGGTCGGCAGGTCGACGGAAACCAGGCGGCCTTCGAAGAACACGGCTTCGCAGACGTCGGTCATGCCTTCTTCGATGAACGGCAGAACGGCCTCGATGTCCTCGGAGTTCAGCTCGTACATGGTGTAGTCAGTGGTGTCCATGAAGGTGTAGGAGTCACCGCTGATGAACGACAGGGTCGCTTCTTTGCGATCCAGGATCACGTCGTCCAGTTTGTCGTCCGCACCGTAAACGGTTTCGGTCTTGTAACCGGTCAGCAGGTTCTTCAGCTTGGTCTTCATGATCGCGCTGTTACGACCGGACTTGGTGAATTCAGCTTTCTGAACCAGCCAAGGATCGTTGTCGATACGGATCACGGTACCGGGTTTGAGTTCTTTACCAGTTTTCATTGCGAATATCCGAATTTGGATGGGATTTACAAAAATCTAGGCCGCGTATCATATCCAATTTAGGTAAAACTGAGCAATGAAAGAGCCGGGAGGCCATCCTATTGATTCTATTGGGCCCGGTAAAGCCCCTTGTGACAGCCTTGGTTCGTGCTTGGCACAGTCTTGTCCCGAGCTTGTCTCAGTTTGTGACACCGACATCCAGAGGCGCGCATGTACGCGATAAGGACCCCAGGAGGCCCCACGGGGGGAACTTTGGAAATCTGTTCCATTGAGGTGGTCATTCAGATTTTTGTGCCATTTTCCCATTGGCCCCTCTACGCCTCCTGACCGCTATCCCCACGATGTCACTCAGTACAGCCACCGAGTAAAACGCAAAGGACATCCCCAAAGGCTTCTGACAGTTCAGCACCTTGACCAACTCCGAGAGCCACAACGAGCAGACCAAGAAATCGGTAGGTGACACGGTGGGTCAGCAGGAGCCGAATGGTTGGCCACAAGGCCCTACGTCTTTCCTTCATACCAAGATGCTCCTATATGTGCCTCTTTGGGAGGTGATGCTTATCAGCATTAATCACCAACCTCTGAGGTCCTTAAAGATGGCCTTTAAGGGAGTATCTTTAGGCCCCCCTATCCTAATAGTGAGGACTTTTGGAGGCCCCGGCCTGCAAGGGCTCCAGGGCGATCAGAAAGTAACCAGCACGGACGAAATAAAGGGCCCTTTCGGACCCTTCAAGGTTGTTGATACGAATCACTTCGTGGTGTCGATGCCCCACCGCTCAAACATCTCAACGGTAGCTCGCTGACTTACTGGGTCGTTAGGGACCAGCCCACGGAACCCGTTGAAGATGCCCGTTCGATACTGCTGGGCCATGTCTGGGCTATTGGTAGTTCCTGCGAGACCTGCGAGGTTGTATCCGACCTGGGCCGCACTGCTCAGCAAACCAGCGGCTGGGACCTGCTTCAATGCGTCCGTGAAAACCTCACCCGGCTTATCGAGGTCGCTCAGCCCATATAGCCACGCCTTTTCCTTAGGATCTTTCTTGCGGGCAGCCTCTGGCAGAATCGAAGTTCGTACCATTGCAGCCTGATCGTATCCGAGAGGTGCCGCAACAATGTTAGCCAAACCGAAAGGGGTCCCGAGGTACGACCCGCGTGTCAGCGATGCATAGGCAATCATGTTGGGGTCGAGTGCGTCATTCAGGTACTTCTTGCGCTGGTGTTCTGGCAGCATTTGGGCCTTCAGGTACGCCGAAGAAACATAGAAGCTACCGCCTGCTAATGCTGAGAGTGCTGCTGTGTAGGTCTGATCCATAACCCGACCATTTAGCCGAGCCTCGTTAATGCCCCGCAACAAGCGTTCATTGAGTGACTTAACGAGAAAGCTCTTGAACTGCATCAGCATCTTGACCCCTACGCCGTAAGCCTTGGTGTCGAGGTTCGAGACTTTGTGTGGTCGAATTACCACCTCGTCAGCCATGCGGTCAGCAAGCCGCCACAGGTCCATCGAGCGGGGGTCAGCCTGGAATGCGGCCATATCACGAACTGAGTATTTACCGTCAGCATCACGAACCATGGAGCTATTGATAAGGTCCTTGATGCCGCCCCATTGAGCCGGTGTGATGCCCGCAGAACGCAGTAATGCAGGCTCAGAGATAAGAAGGTTATCCAATGGGCTCTTCCCACCTGCCACGGTGTGCCGCACGATGTCCCCAAGGATGCCTTTACGGCCAGCGTCCAGGAGGTGGTTAGTTGTCTCCGGTAGCATGTAGCCCGCAGGGGATCGACGAGCCATCGCACCAGTTGCCCATTTCAGCGACCCCACGGTTTGAGCAACCATCTCATTAGAACCCTGCTCCCTGAGACGCTCCACGATGTCCAGACGTGCCGGTCTAATAGAGTCGTCCAGCTCCCGGCCAAAGAGGCCCGCATGGAGGTCATTGAGGCTGCCAGCAGTCATCTTGTACTTCCCTGCAATCAGCTCCTTGTAGGCCGGTATGTTGTGACCGAGCATGTGTACATAACCACGGGAAACCAGTCCGGCCATCTCTGTGAAGTTCTGAAAGGGCATGAAGAAAGACTTGAGCGTGAAGGCTGTATCGTTAAGAGCGCGCCCGACTGTCGCTAAGGCACCCTCAGGGGTGTCCCTGCGCGCTTGGCCTGTAAGGACTCTTAACGCCTGATCCAAGGCGGCACGTTCATCGGGCTTCACGTCATCAGGCAGGGCCTTAATCTGGGCCTCCAGCTCTCCCACGGTTCGGCCTGTTGATCCCATTACGGCCACGTCCCCATTAACGCGGCGGTCATAGGCTTGCAGAATGCGGCCCACTGAGAAATCACGTAAATCGTTAATAGAGAAAGGGCCTGCCGGTGTGTCTATCCGAATGTCAGTGTCAAAGAGGTGCCGGCCTTTCAGGAAGTTGTTGTCCGCGACGTTTCCACCGAACTGCCCCTGATTAACATCAAAAGCTTGAGCGGTCAAAGCATTGTCCTGAGACATCCCGTAAGCCTTACCGCTCGCATATTCGCGGACCCGTTGAGCGATAGCCTGTGGAGTCACTGGCACGCCCTCAGCGTTCAGCAGGTCCGTAACATGCGCCTTCACACGGGCCATGGTGGCTGGTCTACTTCTCAGCATCGCCTGAATGATCACTTCTTGCAGCGCGTCCTTGCCCCCGAGCGCTTGAGTCCACAAAGTCTTGGCCGCACGATCCTGAACGAATGGAAAATAACGCCCCTGGTAACGTGTAGAGTCCAGCAGAGAGACAGCGTTTTGATTTCCATACTTTGATGGGTTCTTAAGGCTGTCATCTTTACGGGCCGTATGGGACACCACAGCATCCATGTAAGCCCTTTCCTCTGGACGTAACGCCTGTACAAGTGCCCTATCTGGATCTTCAAGAGCCTCAACGGCTCGCCGGTCCAGTATCTGTTGGGCCTCAGTACGTGACCCAGGCAGCGCCGAGTACCACTTAGACCCAATAGCTTCATCGGCAAGATTCGTTAGAGACTGGTAGCTCAAATGGTCCTGGCCCCTCTCCCTCTCCACGATGTCACTTGCGGTCGATGCGAAGCGGCCATTAGATCCCGAGACGGTCCCTGTAGGTGGTCGGAACAGTTGCCCCCCAATCTCACGCACCGCTTCGTTTTCACTGCGATTCAGGGTATGTCCAATCTCAGTAAAGCCACCCATGCGAGCCCCTGCCGCTGCCTGCTCGAACTGCTCCATACGGGCAACAGTAACCGGGTTCAACGGGTTAGGGCCGCTGAGAATCGTGCCGTTAGGGAGACGCACCGCCCCCTCTTCAAAAGGAACAAGTTGAAGGTCAACCCCGTTTACATTGGCAGTCGGTGTGTCGTCTGTATGAGGCATTAGGGTCGGGTCGGGGCTTCCATCTTGTGCAGCACGAACACGAGCCTCAGCGCGTATCGTTGGACCCGTAAAGGGGTCTTGGATGTGTTCAGCCGCATCATTGCCACGAGTGACCACAATGTTTTTCCCGAAGACTCCCGACAGGGCACCTCCAAGGATTACACCACCGGCCGCCGAAGCGGCTAAGTGAGACTCACCGCCGACCACACGGGATCTTAAGTGGTCACCTGTAACAGCCGTGGCGACACCATAAGCCGCACCTTTGGCAACACGAGCGCCAAGAGAACCTGTAAGACCGGCTACAGGGACATAGCTCGTTGGGTCCCCTGCTGCCCCGACAAGTCCCCCAGTTACTTGAGCCGCCCAACCAGCAGAATCAAAGTTCTGTTGATAGTCCTGTGAATCAAGGACCACCGGCAAAATGTGCTTCCACTCTTCACGCTCGGCTGAAGCAAACTGACGGTAATACTCAGGCTGTACACCGAGCTTATCGAGGGTCTCAAAGTCTTCTTCAGTCATCGGGTTGTGCTGCATACGGTTCACCGGGCGCATCATCTGAATTACTGTGCCAAGGTCTGCACCTTCTTCAGCGTAACCACGATAAGCAGCACCAATCACGGACGTAGCTAAAGCGGCCTTTGAGGCATCCCCGGTTCCGTCCCAAGCACCTACCTCCAAGTCACCGGATAGTGGCTTTCCCTGGATGGCAGCCAATTCGCCAACAGAGAGTTCCCTACCCGATGCCGGCGCAGTGAGATTAAGAGAGCCTGCTCGGGAGCTGATAGTAGGCGCACCACCTTTAAGGCCCTTGAAGTAATCGCGGTGCGGACTTACGGCAACATCCGTTAGTTTCGCCATGTAACCCCGACCCTCTTCGGAAATCTTGGAGAAGTCTCCCGCTTGCATTGCGGCAATCTGAGGGGCTCCCAGCTTCCCCCCGCCCTGGTTGTACGCCAAGGCCGCTACCAGTTCATCGCCGTCATACTTGTCTATCAACTCGCGCATGTGGCGGGCCATAGCAGGAACGGCCTTAGTGGGGTCCATACGATCCTCAGGAGTCATAAGGCCGTATGCCTTGCCAGTCGCCTCTGTGAACTGAGCGAGCCCCAGGGGGCCTGTAGGGGACTTGGCTTTGGGCTCAAAGGAAGATTCGTTGTAAATCTGCTTATGCAGAAGTTCGTAACGGACCCCCTCGGACTCTGCCGCTGAGCGGATCAGGTTGTCGTATGGGGTCCCTGCGGCTTTGATTCGTTCGTAATCTTTGGACATTTGGGGCCTCCTTTTATGGTTCTTTGAGGGAAAGCCCGTGGGCCTCCTTATGGTTTGTCTTGGCGCGGATAGTCCCGCACCTTACGGGCGCGCTCTTCTCGCTCAGTTTCGTAAGGCTTGAAGCCCTCTTGAGTGCGCTTGATGTCGTCTTGCTGGCGCCGCTTGGCGTCCTCTCGTTCCTGAGCGACCTTACGGGCGTGTTCTTCGCGGATGTCCTGCATATAAATAGGCTCCCCTGGCCCCAAGAACGTCTGGATATAAAGCTGGCCATTCCGAGACATGATGAATGGGGGGCTGTTGGCAACCAGTCCAGGGTTGGCCTGTGCGAAAGCATCAAGCTTTGCCTGAACGGCTGCCTGGCCAGGCTTCCACGAGGTGATATCGTTAGGGTCCATGAGGATGGCAGTCTTGGGGACCAGGCCCACAGGCCCACCCTCTGATTTGAACTGAACCGTATTATCATCAACAAAATCAGCCACAGCCTTTGTCGCCAAGTCTGCATTGCGTGTTACCGACATGGACGCCTTGTAGACCGTAAGCATCATCCCTTCCATATCCGCAGGCATATATTGCATAGCGCTTCGAGACCTACGAATCTCTGACAAGTAGTCTTTGTCATTCGCCATGCGCGCCTCAGGTGTAAGGTTCTTATCGAGTTGCTCAGCCTCTACAAGAACAGACGAATCGAAGCCACCACGCTCCAACACGACCATCTTCGCAATGAGTGGGGCCTTCTCTGGGAACAACATTGCAATGCCTGCCGGATTGGCTTTTACAAGGTCCCGTAGCTTTCTCATATGCGGGTAATCCCGTCCGGTATCCCCACTTACGATTGCGCCCTGCAATTCGGACTCAGCAGGGTCTATTACGGACTCAGCAAATATTTTTCGGAATGGACCGTCCTTGCGGTCGGCCATAACGTGCTGGAGCATTAGGTTAGTCTTATCGCTTTCGGGTATCTCGTAGTTCGCAATCTCACCCATAAGCAAGTTCGCTATGTCGGCTTCATCCGCCTGAGCGGACCACTTTCCGGTCTCTTCAGTCGTCGGCATAAGACTTGGATCAACAGAGACCATTTCCCCGTTCAGCTTGCGGCTCCAAGCATCGCGCAGCATCGCCATGCGCACCTGCTTCTGCCCGATCTTCACGGCCTCTGTTTGAAGCTTTACGGTCTCTGCACGTTGACGGTTTAGAAGCTGGTCCCGTGCGCTCAGAATTGCCTGACGCTCTGGGGTCATAACATCAGTTGGGGTTGCGCCCACTGTCTGAGAGTGGAGCGTATCGAGGGCCGAGAGTGCCGACACGGTGTCAGTGCGCGCCATGATTCCCGAGAGCTGCCCTTGGAACCTTTCGGCCCTGTCGGCTTTTGTGGATTGCTCGAAGTGTGCAGCCTTGGCCTTAAGGTTTTCCAAGGTGTCCGCGCCAACGTGGTCAATAACATCAACGCCAAGGATCTTTTGGTTCGCTATATTGGACAGCAACGAGACACCACCGGGACGCGCTGTAACATCCTGTAGGGCCCATCTGAGCAGCTCACCGGCTTTTTCGGCGCCTGAAATGAACCCCGACTCCACCCCGCTGTTAATGTGAGCAGCTAACGCAGGTGCCGCCTCCGGGCTCTGTAGGAAGCTCTGGTCTGAAAGCAGTGAGCCTATGTTGCTCCGGTTCTGAATGTCCGCGTTAGCCATCAAGTCCTGGGACCTCTTGCGCCCCAAAGAATCCACGAGAGCCGCATTACGTTCTGTGATGTTGCTATTGAACCCCCGCTGAAACTCTGGGTCATCGAACGACAGCCCGTTCATCTCCGCGAAGGTCTTACCGCCCTTGTCCAAGCGTTCCTGCCGAAACTCTTCGTAGGCTTTACGGTCCTTGATTTCCCCCCGAGCAATCATGCCACTGACCTCTTGGTCAATCTCATGGGCCGCGTTGAATCCTGTTGCCTGCGCAAGGTGCCTCATTGCGTATGGATCATCTTGATACAGGAGGATGCCCTGCTCTCGGGCCTCCCTGCGCTGCTCTGGCGTGAACTTGCGGATAATCTCGTCTGAGCGCTCTTTGCCCCGTCGATTCGCAAAATCATCATGGGCGCCATATGCGGCCCCTGCGCTTTGCACGAAGCTGGACATTGCAGCCGCAAGGCCTGAATCCCCTTGGTATTCGCTTTGATAGCTCCCAGGCCGTAGATTCAGCCCGCCGCCCGAGGTGCTAAACGCCTTGCGCCTGCCGGTTGTTTGGGACGCTTGTTGCAAAGCCTGCTGGATTGCGTTCTGCGCCATTTACTGACCTCCTTTTGGCTGCGGTTTAGGGGCTCCCTTAGTAGCGGAATAGCCAGACGCAACACCGCCCATTCCGGCACTAACGATATCCAGTGCGTTAGCCAGGTTATTGATCTTCATCCCCTGACCACCTCCACCACGGACCGCCGAGCGGGCGTTCTCAACGGCACCCACACGGTTCTGAAAGATTGCCGCGTAGTCCCTCTCGTAGTTATCAAGGACGTTCATTTTCTCGGCGGATGCTTCGTTATCTGCTGAGCGCCGTACCCGGTCCATGGTGTTGCCGGATAGACCCGACTCACCCACAGCGGCACTAATAAGCCCCTTGTTTCGCAGCGCCTGAAGGTTCACTTCAGTCAGTTGTCGTCGGGCCTCGTCGGCCTTATTCACCGTCTCAAGCTTTGCATCTGCATCAGCGGCGTTTGCTGCCTTGATCATTTCTTGTTGGCTCTTACGCTGGGCATCTATCTGCATACCTCGGGCTTTCGCTTGCTCAGATGCCCCCATAGCTGCACTACTCGCGGCCATAGCCCCCATAATCGCCATGGTGGCAATACCTCCTGTAGGGTCACACATTGCGACTACCTCCTATATCCAAAATTGACGAAACCTAAACCCGGCTGGGCTCATGTAATGCACCTCGCTGAAACGCGCACCGAGAGACTCCAAGAGCCTGATATGGGCGTAGTTTTCATCAGAGACGAAGTTAGTTCGTGACACGTCCGGAGCGGCCTCCTTGATGCCTCTCAGGTGGTCCTTGAGAATCCTGTAGAACCGGAATCGCTCGCCCTTCGGGAGCATCTCTACGACATTCGTAGTCACAAACCAGATAACCCCTTGAGCATGCCCACCGACAGCCAGGACGAGAGACCCGCACTTAATCGCATGGGTCGTTTCGTCGAGATACTTAGGGATAACGTCGAGGGGGTTCCGGCCTGATTGGAGCGAGTGGAATTCCGTGAGATCTCCTCGGGAGAGGTCCGCAGCGGCGGCGTATAGATCACCTTGTGTTGCCTTTACTTTTTCAATAATAAGTGCCACCTCCCTATGATTAGTAACAGCAGAGAAATTTTGCGCATTTTCCCAAACACACAGCCGATTAGACTAAAGAGGCATAGCGCTTTCTGGTTGAATCACAAGCGACATGACTCAGCACCACCTCAAAGAAGTCCTTAGCAAGGTAAAGCGCCACCCTCTTAGAGTTATGTGAATTAAGATATTGAAACTCGCCAGCTACCCAGTAAGAGCGGGTATTAACTGACTTTTGGAACCACCGCTTCAGGCCACCATCGCCGACTTCCTTACCAACAAGACCAGAGAATGTCAGTTCTTCAAGTATCACCTCTATGTCGCGATGGACGAAGTAGTGGGGGCGATTGACAAGTGCGCTTGCTTCCAGAGTCGTGACGATATTTAGCGCTGGCTGGGTCATTAGATTCCTCCATGTGGTTTCTGGGTTTCTAATAGTGAGGAGTTTTAAATCTCCGGGGCTCTCCAGGTCCAACGTTTAGCCGATTGATACGCTTAACAGTAGACGCTCAGTTCCTGGCAAACTCACCGTGGTGGCGCTTTCTGACTTGATCCAAGTAGCTCCCTGCCGTAGATAAGGATGCAAAGTCAAAATAATGCACCCCACTGTCCAGTGTCACTTGGGCACGGTACATGCCATTAGGTAGCTTGCTGATGCCTTTGGGCAGATCGCCCTTCCCTCGCTTACGGGCATTACGTAAGTTTTCCACATGAGAACACCGTCGAAGGTTTTCAACACAGTTGTTGGAAATGTCGCCATCAGCATGATCCACCACCCAATGCGAAGGATCTTCACCCGTGTGCATGAAGTAGATAATGCGGTGCGTGCGGTAATGCACACCTTTAAACTTAACTCGGTAATAGCCTTCCCGGTCTTTACTTAAGACAGGACCGACTTTTCCATTCCTGCCGCGTGACGCTTTAATACGCAAGAGCCCCGAAGGGCTACTCTGATCGATTTTGAAATAGGTATGCAGCTTATTCAATGCAGGCATCGAGAGATGCTGTTGCGGTTTGCTCGCTTGGTCCATGGAGTATCCTCATTAATGCGCGGACGGGATGTCGTTGCTAATAGTGAGGGTCTATATGTAGTTAGCCTTCCTCAGGTAATACACAACATGCAGTGTAGAAAACCAATACGCCGCCCAGCTTCGGTTAAGGGCTCGGTACGCCACATTGAGGTACTTGTCTGAAGGACCTGCCCGTATCCCCCCGCCCCCGCGAGCCTTGGGAAGCCGGAGCGTGGCCCCGTAGGAGCATCTGGTATGTGGTGGATTCGGGGGTAAGCCAGATGTCCCGCCAGCGGCGGAACTGGGCCGACTTCGGAGTGTTAATGTCTATTTTTGATAGACACTTAATCGCCTCGCCTAACTTCAGTGCCGCCTCGCTCTCAGCACGTTTCAGGATGTACTGGGAGACCGACTTACGTGGTTCCTTCAGTCCTGCCGCTTGGGCTACCTGAGTCGCTACAAAAAGCAGGTCGTGCTCAGCGCGGTAATGCCTTTAAAACAGCGTCCTGCGGGATCTGTAGGAACTGTGATGGGGCAATCACCCATGGCACTTTCAAGGTGGCGCCCGTCCTCTTCGTCCCAAAGCTTCTTAACGATCTCTTCCAGGGCCACCACGACCCGAGGAGTCGCCTTGTCGGCTGCTGGAGTGTTCAATCCCGCGAGGTCCATTAGCTCCCGTCCGAGGGCCTTTTGATAATGGAAGGGAACAGTTGTGGCCTCGGTCCCAATGTACGGACTTGGCGGCGCAATGGAATGTAAGGGAGCTGTAAGGCTCATTCCTACAAGGAGGGCTTTGAGTTCGGCAATCTCCAAGCTATGGCGCTGGTCACGCTCGGCAATCTCCTGGCGCAGGGTCTTCAGTTCGTCTATGACGCCCACAGCGATTGGGTTAGTGGACTCCTCAGCGTCGTAGCGTCCGGTCTTGCGGATGGTCGGTAAGACTTCCTCTGTGACCCACTTGCGGAATGGCTCGGAGGCCGGAGCGTGGCTGCGCAAGAGCATCTGGTAGACCATGGATTCATTCAGTAGCGCAGTATTGGCGGTGTAGGCCCGGCCGCTCGCTGCTTTAGGGACCGACCCTACAAGATTGTTGTAGGGTTCAATGGTGTCCCCAAGGGTCCGGTGCATAGCGCAAGCCTTGCTGACCTTGAAACTGCCAACCGTACTACTCGGATTCTTAAGGCCAGCTGCGCGGGCTACTTGAGTCGCTATAAAAAGCAGCTCATGCCCAGGATGGCCGGTCAGCACGTCCAGCTCTACGCCCATGAAATTACGCTTCTCGAATTGCATCGTTGCGGTCATTGCTTGTTGCTCCGTTGTGGTGGTCATTTGGTGTCTCTCTATCAGTGACCCATTTACGGAATGGCTCTGTCAGTGGCGAGTTGCCCCGTAGGACATGGTGAAGAGGAATTGCTCAGGCATAAGCCATAGCGCGGCCCAACTCCGAGTGTCCTTGCGAGAGGGCAGATTAAGAGCGGACTTTTTGTCTCCCCTACCAGCTCCCCCAGCTTGAACGACTCAGGTGCTTGGCGCTTGATTTACTTGGTAACGTTGTCTTTGGCATGTGGCAGGCCAGCCGCATAAGCATTCGGTAACCTCACCTCGGTGAACATGACTGCCACCTTTTCAGCGCCCTTCCGGCCAAGTCGGTCGGTAGTTTCATGGAGGAATCCTCCACCACACTGCCTAAACTGCGGCCCAGTTGGCCTGCAAGCTTGCACGTCTCTCGTACCGATCCTGCGGGGTCCTTATGGGCTTCTTTGATAGGTAAGTTTCCCATGACACTCAGAAGGGCTCGGCCCGGCGATCCCTAACTAATTCCGTTAGGGTAGGTCGCGGACCTTCAACAACTGAGTTAGGTTCTTTGGGACCTTAAGCCAGGTGAATGGGCTAACTGAGGCTACAAAGAACGACAGAGGTGTTCAAGGTAGCCAACCAGCAGGTCCAGCGCTATTCTCATGAATAGTAACCGTCCCGAGTTGTATTGGAATCATTGTTTACTGCCCAGATGTGGCAGATGTTCTCAACCACTCAAAAGATGGCTTTCAGTAATTGGGTGTGTAACATCCACTCTGGTACGGAAGCGCTTGTCCACAAAATATTAGCCTATACCCCAAGATCTCAACAGAAACACCAGAATTAACCAAACACAGTTAAATTCGTCTCTGAACAATCCAAAACAAGAGGGAACCATGCGAATTGAAAGCGGCATAAAACGTCCCGGTCAGTTCTGGCTGCCTGAAAGCCCAGAGGAAAAATACGCAGGAATACTAACCATTTCAGATGGAGGCGAGATAGGGCTTGAAATAACATCAAACAAGCCCCCTTTAACAAATTTTGACACAATAAAGGTCGGAAGAATTATTGGAGAATTGGAAAAAGAAGGACCCGTTACTCTTGAGGGGGGGTTCTTCAAGACGAAGAACCTTAGTTTCGGCGCACCTGCAACGTCAACCTTGAGGATTCAGAAAGCCTTTTTCGGCATGACATGCGATTCCCAGGAGCAAAACCTATTCACAAACTTCAGCTTCCATCTTGATGGACTTGATGAATGGCTTTCAGTCACTGGAATAAAAGTCGACTACAGTGAGGACTACAAAAAAGCAACGATCACATACGAGCCACTCCAGCAAATAGAAGCAACTCTTGAAACTGGAGAAAATATAAATATTGGCTTTATTCATACCTTACCAACAGCACGTTCAACCACAGAGGCAAAAATAACACAAAAAGCCTATTTTTCGATTTCCTCAGAAAAGCCCGAGCCAATAGAGCATTTCATTAAAATCACTTACAGGGTGGTAAGTCTTCTTTGTTTCGCTACTGCCCAGACTCTTTCAATCCGAGATGCAGAAGCAACATTATCTGAAATATCTTGTGATAACGGCATACCCTTTTCCGTAAAAGTTTATTATCAGAGCTTACCATTTAGCAAAAAAGATTCCAAAACACGGACACCCGAAGGACTATTCAGCTACAAAATCATAGCCCATCGCTGGGAAGAAATATTAAAAAAATGGTTCAACCTACATGAAACCATATCTCCTGCACTGAACCTATATTTCTCAACCAAAAACGGGACTCATAAATATCTGGATAGCAGATTCTTATCGCTTGCTCAAGGAGCGGAGACTCTTAGCAGACGAACAAACAGCGAACAACTGATGGATGATAATATCTTCCAAGAATTACAGAAATCACTACTAACAGCTTGCCCTCAAGAGCATAAAAAATGGCTCGAAGGGAGATTGATGTATGGAAACGAGATAAGTCTATCCAAAAGACTTCAGGCACTAACAAAGCCCTTCGCAGAGAAACTTGGGAGCTCAAAAGAAATAAAATCAATAGTCAGGAGAATCGTTGAAACACGAAACTACCTAACACACTACGATGACACTAAAAAAGAAACAATGACAGACCCATTAAAACTATGGGAACTTTGCCAAAAGCTCGAATCAATAATAGAACTAAACATATTAAGCCTATTGAATTTTGACAGTGAATCGATAGATTTAATATGCAAGCCACCGAGCGCCTTACATAGAAAACTAAATGAGACACAAACATTTAGGTGACCCACACCCCCATAACTGTAACGCTACCGGAGACCCAAATAAATTATGCAAAAGCGAAGTCAGACTTCAGGATCTGGGTGATATCCAAGGAGCCCTGAGCGGGGACCTCAGGCATATCCTCAAGCTGAGTCTCGTGGAGCTGGTCAAGGAACTGATCTCGGAAATCAGCGAGAACGTTCGTGGTCTCGTAGGTCTCTACCATGGTCTCGCGCACGGCCCGGAACATCGCCCCGGCCTTCGCTGGGATCGTCCCAAAGCTGTCATGAATGAGGCTAAAGAAACTGACCCCGTAGGCTTCGTGGGCCTTCACTACGGTCTTCCGTAGGTGGCTCCCGTCCTGGCTGTGTACGAAGTTCGGGGAGATGCCAGATTGCTGCTTAAGGCCGTCAATGACGTTGCTGTCGCGAACGTTAATCGTCGTTTGGAGGCGCATAGTGCCAAGGAACGTCAGGTCGATTCGGCGCTGTTCCTGCTTCATGTACTCCTGCCACACCGGGAAACCGTCCGGGGTGACCCAGAAGACAGGCATGCAGGGTTTGAGCTGTGCGCCGGTCTCCTTGCAAATGACCTCCTTGGCTAAGTGCTTGGCTGCAACCTGCAACCATTTCATGGCCTCCACGGCCTTCACTACGGTGACCCCTACGGCGTCCCAGATGAGGTTTGCCATGTACCGGGCACACTGCGGAACGCTCGCGAAGAACTCTTGCCCGGTCCCTCTGTCCATCGCTGGGTTGATGATGTCGCCAATCAGTTGCTCAGAGAATCCGAAAGCCTTCGAGCCGTAGGCCAGGGTCATTACGGACCGCTTCGTTACCGAACGGGTGACCCCATAGCCCAACCAGCCACGGGCCATCCCCTTAGTCCCAAGGATGCGCTTTTCTACAATCTCCCCGGTCTTCTTGTTCGTTACGGTTTCCGTGGAGTCCTCAGAGCCTTCCTCAAGATCCCGCGCAAGGGCTTCATTGACCCGATCAGCTACGAGCTTGTAGATATCCTGTACGGACTCGGAGGGGACCAAGTTGACAGCCCGACCGCCCCGCTCGTCTCGAAGCATCGCGCTGAAGTGTTGAATCCCCGAACAGCTACCATCGAATGCAATCGGCAATGCAGACTCATGAAGCGGCCCGTCACGCTTGACCCCCTCCCACTCAAAGCAGAATGCCAGGAAGCAAAAAGGACTATCCATCTGGGCCCACTCAGTGCACCCCAGAGGGTCCCGAGCACAGGCAAGAATCATCTCTTCGTTATCCCTGACCCATTGCTTACGTTGATCAAAAGAAACCTTATCGACCCCGGCACAGTTCGCCCCGTGGATCATTAACCACTCAACCCCCTCTTCCCCCACAGGCTCCGCTATGGATGCCTGCAAGAGCCCCTTGGTCATGTCGTTACCTTGAGGGTTGAATGCGGGGATCGCGTAGACCCGTCCGCGCCAGTCGAGGTTGTAGGGGAAGTAAATTGCCTCGTACTCGGAAAACTTATTGGCCTGCTCAAGGGCAAACTCGTAGCCCAGGCGCCGAGAGATACGCGCTTTATCCCGGCGATAGACGGCGGACGCTTCACGCTTCCAGGACCTCAACAGTTCAGGGTCTTCATCCATGCCTTCAGGACGTGGCGGAAGCTCTTCACGCTCGGGCAAGGGAAAACCATCGATAGGGACGTGCTTCCACTGCATCAGCGCGTTAGCTACAGACAGGACCCGCTGGTTAACACTCCAAGCGGTCTGTTGGGCCAAGTTGACGGCCTTGTAGACCTCTGGCATGAAAACCTCGCGGTATCGGTGCAGCGCCTTCTTGGAGCGGACCCGGATGAACGGGATGGGTTTACGGCCCTTAGCCCAGTAGCCACCACCGACCATCGTGGACCACTCACGGGGCGGAACAATCATCGGTTGGTACTGCGGCGAGATCCCGGCAAGGTTAAACGCCCGGTCACAGAGCTTTTTGGCCCACTCTGGATGCAGCGACACGTACTCGCCATCCTGGGATTTGATCCCTGCAAACTCACGCCTGACTTCAACCAACTGAGTGGACTCAATGAGCAGCTCAAGGAGTCGAATCCCCATGTGGTAAGTCACATCATTATCGAGCGTGTCCCACTTGACCCACTTGGTCGCCAACTGGTCCGCATCGATCATGTGGCCCTCTACGCGCTCCATAAACTTGACCTTGTAGGTGTGGCCGTTGCGCTTGTTCAGAGCTGCCTTAACGTGCTTCTGAAAGTGCGCAGCTTCTTGAACACGGATACGACCAAAGCGCGCTTCCTCTTCCAGGGACTGACCGATGCGAATAGCAAGGGCCTGAATGGTTACAGGGGAAGGTTTCGCCATGTCTCCCAGAACAATTTTTACAGTGATCGCAGCGACAGCCTCAGAGTCCATCTGTTGGAAATACGAAAGCCCTACGTGCTTACGGCGGACCTTATGAACTTGATGGTCAACCCAGGCTTCATAAGCAGCGATTAGCTTAGGGACCAAGTGAGAAAGTACAGGCTTGGCCGTGGCGTTCTCTGCGAACTCTCCCCGCTCAATTTGTCTTTCCAGTTGTTTACGGAAACGCTCCTCGCCAAGGGTGTACGCTTCATGTTCCAGACTAAGCTGAGTAGCGGCAAGTTCTTCGCCGTACATACCCGAGAGAGTTTCAAAGGCCCAGGTAGATTCATTTTTAATATCACTGAAGTCGTGCTTAGTTGGTGCAATTTGGCTTTTTACGGACATGACTATCCCTTAGAAGCCTTAAGGGCCTCTAACTAATTAATTGGTTTGTTTATTGAATTGCGGCCACGAAGGGGCCTTAGAGATATCTCTAAGAACTCTTAAAGAGGATCTCTAAGGGAGGGCCAGGAGGGCTGTTATGTTTTACCAAGCAAGGAAAATCGTGCAGTGCGCAGCACGACGCCAAAACGGAAAAAACAGCTAAGTTGTGTCGCCCAGTTGGTGTACCGCCAAACCATGCTTCCGTCCCCTGGTAGGTGCCCGCCGAGGCCATTCCCGCAAACTGACATGTGATATCTTGCGATTATGAACAGCCCTGATCTCGATTAATGTACAGAGTACATGTACTATATACACATGCCAACCACTTTCTAAGGGCTTTTATGGATATTACTGAACGGGCAGCTCTACTACTTGAGAGAGCGTCTTTAGGGGATCTTGCAGCCGCAGGATCTGTTCCCTACGTCCGCTGGCAGAATGTGAAGCGCGGCCGGGCGCGGATGGGAATTGAGGAAGTTGAGATACTGGGTAAGGTTTTTCCCGCGTATCGTTGGTGGCTACTGACTGGGGTGAGAGAACCCGAAGGTCCGTTTGAGGTTCCGACAGGAATATAAGCAAATCCAGGACACCACAACGTAAAAACCCCAGTGACTGGCTCAGAGGTCGGCCATCTGGGGTTTCTTGATATGCAATCGGGGTCATTCCGACCAGCCTTGTTCCTGGCGATTCTCGTCGGCCACATAACCCTCTTCGGCCTCGTCGCCCCATTCATCGTCACCACCGCCGAACTCGACCAGCTTCAGCAGCATCACGGAGTCCAATTGAAGCTTGACGGAAGCACCAGCGACCGCCGAGAAGCCATAGGCGAACATGGAGAAACGAGCCTTCAGCTCAGAGCCGCCAGAGATGGCCGGAACGTTGTTAATGCGCTTGCCCCTGGAGTCCACAACCTTCAGGACCAGCGGCTTCAGGTCGCCACTTTTGTCCACGTAGGAGGCGTAAGAGCTGAACTTGAAGGTCACCGTACCGTCATCATTGATGAAGTACGGCATGTTGCCCTCGTAGGGTTCTGACAGCTTCTTGCCGCGAGCCAGTTTCTTAAGCAGCTCGGGACGTTCCGCTTCGAACTTCTCGCAGATTTCGGCGTAGTTCGCCTCGTGAAGTTTGTTGATCTTGTTGATCAGCGCTTGGGCGTCCTTACTTGGGACAGTGAGGTCTACCTTGTAGACGCCTCGCGGATTACCGAAACCCTTTTCAGGGTTGCCATAGTCTGGCTTTTGGATTGCGCAGTAAGGCTCAGCGGTGCCGCGAGGGGTGAAGTGCAGTGCTGACCCATGCTACTTACGGTCGTTTCAGTAGTGTTACTGCCTGGGAGAAAGCCCGCATCTCACGCATAACTCGCTCCGACTCGACAGCATCAAAGATGGACTCGTCACAGGCGGGGCAAAAATCACCAGTTACCGCAGCAATGACGGTTGTTTCACCTTTGTAGGTGTAGGAGATATCTCGGGTGTCGTGGATCAAATCCGCTGCTCCGCAAACAGGGCATTTCATATTGTCCATAGCTCCTTCAAGGATACAATTAGAGCCTCAGCAATGACCATGCACATACGCAGACTGGTAGTATCATCTGAGTCAGACGCTTAAGGGTCATGAGTGGGCTAATGAGAGTAAGCGTCCGTTGCATGCTGTCCTCATAGGTAAACTCTTCGAGTTATACAGCCCCGTTAGCACGCCGATGATTGCCACGACGGATAAGGATGCCAAGATTTGTTAAAAGATATAATCTTAACTGAAGTCCTGAGGAGCGCTGAGAGGGCGTACATGCCAGACTTTGCATGTATCTGTAGGGAGTCTATGCGAAGCTTCGGAGTTACCATGTGCATCACCTGGGCTCAAGAGAATATCTTGTAAAATCCGAATAATGCCAAAGCGACACAAATGTAAAACGCAGCCTTGACCCACTTATTTGTCACTTTTCTGGCTATGACTCCGGCCTCATTGTAAAAGTGGCGTTCGAATTGCTCCCAACTGGTGTCCAAATACAGTCCGCGTTCATCGAATATGGCCACTGCCTTGTCATACCTAATACGCGCAACGCTCATTAAGCGGGAATTCCTATCGTCCACTTTGATTAAGTCATTTATGAACGAATTCCACGCCATGATGCGGGCGGTTTTCTCTCCATCAGATGGTAAGCGGTCCAGCGCGCGGGCCCTTTGGTGAAGTTCCTTGTTCACCTTCTCGGCCCCGTAAAGGTCAACGTTCCGCATCCGTAAAACTCCCTGGGCAAAGGCCCCGGATGATACCGTTAGGACGCCTTAAAGACCCCCTCTATGACCTCCGCCAAGGTGCCCACGGGAATAGCCGAACCGCCATAGGTGTCATACGCAAGGGTGCCCGTGGAGTGTCCTAAAAGCGCTTGAGCGAAGGCTACAGGGACGCCCGAAGTCTTGAAGGAAGAGGCCATATGGTGCCTCAGGGAGTGCAACGTCTGGTGTTCGGATTTGTTGGGGAGGATCTCGCGGATCATCACACCGAGCCGCTTTCGTGCCTGGACGTTGTTAACTCCATGGTACACAGGCAACGCTGGCTTAGGCCCCTGTAGGGCTGCCTTGAACGCTGCAAGGTCAAACCCAAGAACCCCGTCCACCAGAGGGACCACACGGACGCTGTATTTGTTCTTAACCGATTGCCCTTCGGCCTCCTCGCGGATGTTGACGCATGTATGGCCGTCAATCTCAGGGATGTCCTTGGCGGTTAGCTGTGTGATCTCCCGCGCCCTGGCCCCAGTGACCGCCAATAGGGACAGCCCCCAACGCTCCCAGCTGTCCATAGGGAGGGTCTCAGCGTGCCTCAGTAGGGTTTCCACCTGGGAGCGCTCAAAGGGGATACGCGAGCTTTCAGCGTCCTTATTGAGCTTGAGCTTTGAGGTGTAAGCCTTAGCGAGGTAGTCATTATCCACCGCCCAGGTCATGACCGTTGTGAACTGGGTTATTAGATTATTCACTGTCGAAGCCTTGCGGCTCTCTAACAGCTCGTCCCTCATGGCCACCAAATCAGCCCGCGTATGCTTCCGCAGGTCTGTGGTCCCGGTGACCTCCAACGCCTCGCTGATTTGCTTGTAGTTGCTCTCGTAGCCATCCAAGGTGGATTGCTTAACGTCCCCTTCCTTCTCCTTCAGATAAACCGGGTAGAGGTCATCCCAGTGGAGCGCCTCCTGGGCAGCCTTCAGCGACTGTGCCGGGCCATCCCCTACGATGCCTTCGAGGTTGTCCACGATGTCTACAAGGTCCGTCGAGTCGCCCCGCAGACGCTTTAGGGAAGCTTCAAGAATCCGCTGAGCCCCAGCGGCTCCCCTGTGCTGATTCAAGGACATTCCCATACTTGCGGTGGCTAAGCTGATGTTTGTTTGTAGGTCCCTGTAGATCGACTCATAGGCAGACAAGGAGGCGTCTGTATGAGCCAGGGAGAGAGCGTTAAGAGCCACAAAGGCTAAGCGCTCCTTGATGTCTGCCCATGGTGCCTCTGGGTTATCAAGATGAAACACCGCAAGGGCGGCGAGGATGTCTTTGGTCAACTCTGTGGCTCGTGGTCGTTCGGTGGTGCGCAAGGATATCGTAAAGAGTCCCGTGGTAGCCCCTACGGGCCGCATACGCAGGTAGTAGACCCCCTCCCTCCGATACAGATAGGGACAGGCCAGGATGGTTTGTAACAGTGTTGTCTCTCTCTTGGTACACATAGAGGGTTCCGCCCAGTGTTTGTTGGGCTCCCTCAGTGCTGGTTCCAATTTAGGTAAAACTGCACCAGCGCCGCAGCAAGATCGGCCTGCAAGCCCTGTTCCAGGCACCATCGTTCGGCGTGCACGGCGATTTCCGGCCAGTGTCGCAGCAGCTTTTCCCAGGGGGCGGCCATCTGCCCCTCGGTGTTCCAGGCTCGCCACAAGGCCAGCACGGCCGCCCCGGCCTCGGCTGACAGCCCGCGGGTGTAGAGCGCGAGGAACGCCTCGAGCTTGTCCAGGTGGATGTCTTCGTCCTGGCGATAGATGTGCCAGAGCATCGGCCGCCCCGCCCATTGCGCCCGCACGAAAGAGTCTTCGCCCCGTACCGCGTTGAAATCGCAGCACCAGAGCAGGCGGTCATAATCTTCCTGGCGCACGAAAGGCAGGACCTGGAGCGTCAGCGATTGCCGGGCCAGCACGCTGCCCACGACCAAGGAGTCGACGCCCAGCCAGCGTTGCACATCACCGAGGATGCGCCCTTCGGGCACCAGTAAATGGGTAGGGCGGCGATCGGCAGCCAGGGCATCCAGCCAGCCGGCCAGGCCGGCATTTTCATAGGCGAACAGCGACATCAAGCGAGCACCGCTGGCTGGCACTACCCCAAGCTGTCGAAGGAATGCCACCTGGGCCTGGGGGTCGGCCTGGAACGCCCGGCGTCGCTCCAGCAGGCCGTTCTCGCGCAGCAGCCCGCCGGTCTGCGCCTGGAATCCCGGGAAGAAGAAGTACTTCTGTACACCACGAAACTTCACCGAGGGCAGGCCATGGCAGCCTCCGACCCAGTCCTCGGCGCTCAGGTAATCCAGGTTCAACCACAAGGGCGCCCGTTCGCGATCGGCCATGGCTTCCATATAGGCATGAGGCAACTGGCAGGCGAACGCAGCGATCACCACATCGGCCGCGACTTCGGCTGACCACTGGGCCGGCCAATGCCGGACCTCGACCCCGTCCTGCTGCTGGCGGTCCTTGTCCATGTCGATCTCCGGACAGATCCGCTCGAAGGCGCGCAGGTCGTCGACCCACAAGCGCACGGCGCAACCATGTTCGGCCACCAACTGCCGGGCCAGACGCCAGGTCACGCCGATATCACCGTAGTTGTCGACCACGCTGCAAAAAATGTCCCAGGAGGCTTTCATTCCTGTCCCCAATTGGCAAAGGCGCCGATTGTCCGCATAAATGCCCCTGCGCAGAAGAGCCGACCTCGATTAATCTTCGTGCGACAATCAGCCCCCGTTCAACCTTGCCCGCCAGGAGGCAACCATGTCGCACCGTCCGCCCGCCCGCCGCCCATTGCGCATCGGCTTCAATGCCCTGGCGCTCAGTGCCAGTATCGCCCTGGGCCTGTGGCTGGGGTTCCTGGCGATCGCCCTGACCTGCTGGCTGGCCTCGCACTTTCTGTTCAGCCAGCAACTGGCGCCGGTGGCCCAGGCCGTGCAACAACTGGGCAAGCCCGCCGTGGCCGCCCCCGAACAGCCCAACCGCCTGTTCGAGCAATACCAGGAAAACCTGCGCAAGAACGAGGAACTGCAATCCCTGGAGAACGCTCGCAGCAACCCGCGCAACCTGTCCAACGCCAAGTGCCAGTTCTGGCTGCAGCAGGACCAGACCGCGCCGAGCGACAAGAGCCGGGCCAACGTCCTGCAATTCTGTAATTGACCATGAATAAACAGTCCGTCTACCCACTGATCCTGCAACAGCTCCAGGACGATCTGCAGATCGCCCTGCGAGCGGCGCAAACCGCCCACGAGACAGCGACCCACGAAGAGAACGTCGCCGAGAACAAGTACGACACCCTGGGGCTTGAGGCCGCGTACCTGGCCGCCGGTCAATCCAGGCGGGTCGAGGAAATCCGCCAGGCCCTGGGGCTCTGGCAGAACCTGGCCTTGCGCCCCGGCGATGGGCAATCGAGCATCCAGGTCGGGAGCCTGCTGGGCCTGGAAGATGAGCGCGGGCGCGAACAGTGGCTGTTCCTCGGGCCCGACGGAGCGGGGCTGAAGGTCCAGGTGGTCGGCCAGACGGTGACGGTGATCACTCCACGCTCGCCCATGGGCCAGGGCCTTCTGGGCAAGTTCGAGGGTGATGAAGTGGAAATCGTGGTTGCCGGCACCCGGCAACGGTTCACTGTCACCGAGGTGCGCTAGGCCGGCGGGAAATCAGTGGACCGGTAGCTCGACGCCGTCGAACAGCTCTTCCAGTTCTTGCTTGTTATGGCACTGGATGGCCTTGGCCATGACTTCGCGAGTCAGGTGCGGGGCGAACTTCTCGATGAAGTCGCACATGAAGCCGCGCAGAAAGGTACCGCGACGGAAACCGATCTTGGTGATGCTCGACTCGAACAGCTCGCTGGCATCCAGTACCACCAGGTCGCTGTCGAGCTTGGTATCCACGGCCATCTTGGCCACGATGCCCACGCCCAGGCCCAGGCGCACATAAGTCTTGATCACGTCGGCATCGGCGGCGGTGAATACCACCTTGGGCGTCAGGCCGCGATGGCTGAAGGCTTCGTCGAGCTTGGAGCGGCCAGTGAAGCCGAACACGTAGGTCACGATCGGGTATTCGGCCAGGGTCTCGAGGGTCAGCTTCGGCAGCTTGGTCAACGGATGGCCCTGGGGCACGACCACGCAGCGGTTCCAGCGGTAGCACGGCATCATCACCAGATCACCGAACAGCTCCAGCGCCTCGGTGGCGATGGCGAAGTCCACGGTACCGTCGGCGGCCATCTCGGCGATCTGCATAGGCGAGCCCTGATGCATGTGCAGGGCCACATCCGGGTACTGCTTGATGAAGCTGCTGATCACCGGAGGCAGGGCGTAACGCGCCTGGGTATGGGTGGTGGCGATGGACAGGGTGCCCTTCTTCTCGTTGGAGAACTCCTGGGCGATCTGCTTGATGCTCTCGACCTTGCGCAGGATCTCGCCAGCGGTGTTGATGATTCGCTCACCCGCCGGGGTCACGCGGGTCAGGTGCTTGCCACTGCGGGCGAAGACCTCGACGCCCAGTTCGTCCTCGAGCAGGCGAATCTGCTTGCTGATACCCGGTTGCGAGGTGTAGAGGCTTTGGGCGGTAGCGGAAACGTTGAGGTCGTGGTGCGCCACTTCCCAGATGTAGCGCAATTGTTGAAGCTTCATATCAATCCCTCAAAGCAGGTAGGCGCCACGGGTATCAGCGACGGTATATAACTATATTAATGGTCAGGAGAATAAATCTAGAACTTTTCTTCAGAATTTTCCATTTCATCCTCAGGCATCGCCCTGGCGTCGCCGCTGCATCAGGGGGACCAGGTAAACCGGTACTTTGGCCAGTTGCAAGACCCGCGCGGCGGTGCGGCCCAATGGCGTTTGCGCCCCCACCCCATGGCTGTGACTTCCTACAATCAACAGATCCACCGAGAGTTTCGCCGTCTGCTCGAGTATCACCTGCGAGGGGTCTCCTTGCAGGACACGCACCGACTGGATCAGGGTCAGGTCCTGCATGCCCTCGCCCAGCTCTTCGCGAAAACTGTCCAGCACCCGCTGCTCGATATTGGCCATCACCGTGTTCAGCCCCTGGCGATGGAACTCGTTCAGCGACTGCTCGTCCAGATAGCTCTGCAATACCGACTCGGCGAACAGCCCCATGGGTTCGACGGCATGCACCACGTGTAGGTCGGCATTGAACGTTCGAGCCAGTTCCAGGGCGTGCTGCATCACATAGGGGGCGTACACGCCGAGGTCAGTGGCATACAGCATCGAACGAATCATACGACCTCCTCAACTGCCAATCTGGGCGGAGATTGATTCAGCTTAGCAGTGCCTGGAGGTGTGCGAGCCCCGGATTCCGGGGGGCTCAGGCCTTGGCTTGGTTACTGATGCCATGGGGCACGTGACCGGTGGCCACCACCTCTCGCGCCAGCTCGCAGTGACCGGCCTGGTCGTCGAAAAACACATCGGCGGCGAAGGCCTCGAGGAAGGCGGCCTTTTCCAGACCACCGAGAAAGAGCGACTCGTCGAGGCGGATATTCCACTCGCGCAAAGTCCGGATCACCCGTTCGTGGGCCGGGGCCGAACGCGCGGTGACCAGCGCCGTCCGGATCGGGCAGGCATCGCCGGGGAACTCGCCCTGGAGCAGGTTGAGCGCCGCCAGGAAGCCCTTGAACGGCCCACCCGGCAGAGGCTCGCGGGCCGACTGGCGCTCGCTGGCCTGGAACGCCTCCAGACCGCCGGATTGATAGATGCGCTCCGATTCATCGGAAAACAGTACCGCGTCACCATCGAAGGCAATGCGCAGCTCGCCGTTCTCGGCCCGCCGCGTGCCACCGGAAAGAATGGTCGCCGCGGCGAAACCGGCCTCCAGCGCACTGCGCACATCCTCGGCATGGGTGGAAAGAAACAGGTCGCTGCCAAAGGCCGCCAGGTAAGGATAGGGGCTGCGCCCGCCCACGAAGGCTGCTCGGGAAATACCCAGGTCGTAGTGCTGGATCGAGTTGAACACTCGCAGGCCCGTGTCGGCGCTGTTGCGTGACACCAGCACCACCTCGACCCGCGCCCGCCCCAGGCTGGCATTCAGGCTCAAGAGTTTCTTGACCAGGGGAAAGGCATCCCCGGGCTCGAGGATCTCCTCCTCGTGCTCGATCTGGTACTGCCGGTAGGCCTCCACCCCCTGGGCCAGGTAGACCTTATGGCTGTCACTCAGGTCGAACAGCGCCCGCGAAGAGATCGCTACCACCAGTTTGCCGTCCAGTCCCTTTGCCATATTCGCTCCTGGTCAGGTGATGACCAGCCTCAGGCCGGATGCCGATCGATGAACCCCAGGGCCTGGTACAACGCCCGGATCTTCGGCAGTTCGCAACCCGCTGCCTGCGCGGCAGCCAGCGGAGCAGCATAGATGGCCTCGAGCTCCAACGGACGTCGGTGCAGGAAATCATGGTACATGCTGGGCCAATAGTCGGGCATGACCTCGGTGGACTTGAACAACTGCTGGGCATAGGCCTCCGGAATGGCGTAGCCGCAGGCCGCAGCTCCCTGCAATACCTCTCGCATCAAGTCCTGGATCAACTGCCGGCAGTCCGGGTCGGCCATCAGCGGCGTGGTACTCGCCCGCAGCAGCACCGACAAGCCGTTGTACGGCACGTTCCACACCAGCTTCTGCCAACGCGCTTGCTGCAGGTTGCCCATGGCCTGGGAATCGATCCCGGCTTCACGGAACAACCCGGCCCCCTCCTCGACGATCGCCTGGCGCAGTGCCGGGTCGCCGGCGGGACCGCTGTGATAGCCCAGGTTCACGGCGCCAAGGGCCTGATGCTCGATCTGCCCGGGGCCGGCACGATGGACACAGATGAAGCACAAGCCGCCCAATAGATGCAGCGAGTCGGGCAAAGCACCACGCAACTGGTCTTCGACACCCAGGCCATTCTGCAACAACAGGACCCTGGCTCCCGGGGCGGCCGCCTGGATGATCGCCGGTGCCAGTTGCAAGTTGCTGGTGGTCTTGGCGCCCACCAGCAGCCAATCGCAAGGCGGCATCTGCTCGGCGCGGGCGTAGGCCTGCACTGGATCGAGGGTCAAGGTGCCATATACCGCGCTGGTCAAGCGCAGCCCGTGTTCGACGACGGCCGAAAATTCACTGCGCAATAGAAAGTGCACGTCGAAACCGGCACGGGCCAGCAGCAACCCATAAAAACCGCCGATCGCCCCGGACCCGATAATGCCCACACGCGGCTTGCGAACTGCATCCATCACGGCAACTCCTCTGGTAATCGTTCAAGCGCCTGATCCAGGCCCAGGGCAAGCTCTCCAGCCGTCAGCCGCGATTCTATGCCCCCATGAAACCGAGCATCGCGCACCACGAACAATGCTGGAAGGTGGAACACCTGGTAACGCTCCACCGCGCCGCCATTGTCACCGGCATCGATCCAGCACAGACGATCGACCGGCAAATCCAGCCTGGGTAACTGCTGCCGTGCCCAACGGCAGGCGGAACAGCCGGGGCTGGTGAAGATCACCAGGGAAACCCCCGACAGCCCCAGCAAGGTCTGGTCGACGTCGAAATCGGTCAGCTCCAATTGGGCCACTATACTTCGGGAAACACTGTCAGTTGGACGACACTCGGAGTCTGCGGTCATGGGACGGTTTCTGCCTCATCCTGATGATGTTCCGGTTGAATTGACCCTGCGCAAGCATGCCTGCATTTCGCGCCAGCGGCTGCACACTATCAGCCTCGGCGGCATGGCCTGCAATTACCATCGCGCCTGGCGTCGCGGCACCGCGCTTGAAGTGCACATGCCGACCCTGGGTGAGAATGCCCGCTATAACGGCTATGTGGCCTGGTGCCTGAAGCGCAAGCGTGGCTACCTGGTGGGCATCGCCTTCGTCGACGAACAGACGCTGTTCGGCGCACGCATGAGTGAACAGGTTTGCCAGATCGCTCGCTACTGTCGCCTGCACGAGCCCCAGAGCGAACAGCAATGTATCGAGGCACTGGCCCTGGACTGGGTCGAGCGCCACGCGCAGGATTATTCCGAGGATCGGGTACACCAGGCCTTCATACAGCCATAGCCCCATAAAACCGCGCCCTGCCCATTGTCGAGCCCCCGGGTAACGCGCTAAGGTTCGGCTCCCCGACGCGCCCAAATCCGCTGTGCTCCGCCGCTCTCGGGGATCGCTGGCGGCCGGCATCCGTGACCTGACGAGTAACACGATGGCTGATTTACCGATCAACGACCTTAACGTCGCCTCCAACGAGACCCTGATCACTCCCGATCAACTCAAGCGAGACATTCCGCTGAGCGACACCGCCTTGCGCACCGTGACCCGCGGTCGCGAAGTGATCCGCAACATCCTCGATGGCACTGATCACCGTCTGTTCATCGTCATCGGGCCTTGCTCGATCCACGATATCAAGGCGGCCCATGAGTACGCCGAACGGCTCAAGGCCCTGGCCGCCGAAGTTTCCGACACCCTCTACCTGGTCATGCGGGTGTACTTCGAGAAACCTCGTACCACCGTTGGCTGGAAAGGCCTGATCAACGACCCCTACCTGGACGACTCGTTCAAGATCCAGGACGGCCTGCACATCGGCCGCCAGCTGTTGCTGGACCTGGCTGAAATGGGCCTGCCTACGGCCACCGAAGCCCTGGACCCGATCTCCCCGCAATATCTGCAGGACCTGATCAGCTGGTCGGCCATCGGCGCGCGCACCACCGAATCCCAGACCCACCGCGAGATGGCTTCCGGCCTGTCCTCGGCAGTGGGGTTCAAGAATGGCACCGATGGCGGCCTGACCGTCGCGATCAACGCCCTGCAATCGGTTTCCAGCCCACACCGCTTCCTGGGGATCAACCCAGAGGGCGGCGTGTCCATCGTCACCACCAAGGGTAACGCCTACGGCCACGTGGTCCTGCGGGGCGGCAACGGCAAGCCGAACTACGATTCGGTCAGCGTCGCGGTCTGCGAGCAGGCCCTGAACAAGGCCAAGGTCAAGCCGAACATCATGATCGACTGCAGCCACGCCAACTCCAACAAGGACCCGGCGCTGCAGCCGCTGGTGATGGAAAACGTCGCCAACCAGATTCTCGAGGGCAACCAGTCGATCATCGGCTTGATGGTAGAGAGCCACCTGAACTGGGGTTGCCAGGCGATTCCCAAGGATCTGTCGGAGCTGCAATACGGCGTGTCGATCACCGATGCCTGCATCGATTGGGAAAGCACCGAGAAGACCTTGCGCAGCATGCATGCCAAGCTCAAGGATGTCCTGCCGCAACGCCAGCGCAGCTGATATTCGCCAGATACGAAAACGCCGGGCCAAAGCCCGGCGTTTTTCATTATCACCCTGGTCAGAGTTTTGCTGCGTGGCGCTGGTGGCGCTCCATGTAGCGCTCCACATACGAGCAGGACGGGATCACTGTGTAGCCCATGCGATCGGCATACTCCAGGGCCTGCTCGGTCAGCGCCGCGGCGATGCCACGCCCCCGCAGGGCGTTAGGCACGAAAGTGCGGTAGATATCCAGGGTCTGCTTACCCAGGTCCATATAGGTCAGGTAGGCACGATGACCGTCCACATTGGTCTCGAACTGATGACCAACCTGGTCATGGTGGATGGACAACGCCTCGCTCATCACTACTCCTTGCGGGTCTGAAATGCCGACCCCTACCTTACCGATGTTTTTCCGGCGAAGGAACAACTTACGCCACCTCGTGCCTGTCGGTCGCCGAGTAGAAGCTTGCACCAGAAGCACGTTACAAAATATTAGGCGCCCTTGGCATGAATGCTCAAGCCATACCCGTCACAGATCAGCACAAAAGGACCTGGCGAGCGCTTGCCGTCCCCTGCCCTGGTTCAAGATACCTGGCAGTCATACATCGCCGGATGCTGAAACTTAAGACGAAGCAGCGCTCTTAAAGTCACCGCCGGTAGACATAAAGAGGTCGCTCGAAATCTGCACAAAAGTGTCATCGGCACAATATAGACCGACTTTAGTCTAGCGCCCGAAACTGCACCTGGAAAAATTCCCGGATCAATGCTGGCAAACAAGCAGCACTCCTGCCCGCCAAAGCCTCTGCGTTGAATATTTTTTATCCAACCGGTTTGTAGAGTTGCTCGAAAAAGATTCACCGCCTAGAATTTTTTTTGCTTCTTGCGCTACGTCAGTTTACTTACTACAAGTAATGGGTAGTATGTACGCCGGCTATTTCCTCGCTCTGAGGTGGATAGCTACTAATAGAAAGTCCTTGAAGGGGAACACGATGAACAACGTTCTGAAATTCTCTGCTCTGGCTCTGGCCGCAGTTCTGGCTA
This sequence comes from Pseudomonas sp. KCJK8993, assembly GCF_046230915.1. Taxonomy (NCBI): domain Bacteria; kingdom Pseudomonadati; phylum Pseudomonadota; class Gammaproteobacteria; order Pseudomonadales; family Pseudomonadaceae; genus Pseudomonas; species Pseudomonas sp. KCJK8993. The sequence goes on along the minus strand of NZ_JBJJLO010000046.1, from coordinate 17,017 downwards.
CCGGTTGCAGCAGCGTATCCAAAGAAACCGAAGCTCGTCTGACTGCTACTGAAGACGCAGCAGCTCGTGCTCAGGCTCGTGCAGACGAAGCCTATCGTAAAGCTGATGAAGCTCTGGCTGCTGCTCAAAAAGCACAACAGACTGCTGACGAAGCTAACGAGCGCGCTCTGCGTATGCTGGAAAAAGCTAGCCGCAAGTAATAGTCCCTCGGGATTGTTATCGAGCCGATCCAATTTTTTGGGTCGGCTTTTTTATTGCCTGGCTTTTGCCTCGGCAATAAAAAACCCGCCGCAGCCAACAGGCCGCGGCGGGTTCTCTTGAGCCGCTTACTGCGGCATTTCAAAAGGTGTGCTGGACAACGATGTCGCGGGGGCAGCCGATGGCACGGCAATCTCCACCGGCAGGCCATCTTCGGCTGCTACTACATCGCGTACCACATCCCAGTTCATACGCAGGTTGTTAGCCAGGTCTTCGCGCTTGAGCAAGGCGTTGATTACAGCGGTGTGCTTGTCGACCACCGAAGGATTGCCTTTATCATCCAATGGCGTATGAGCCTCAAGATAGACTTTACCGGCACTGATACCGAACTTGTACGGTTCATTGATGATACGCACGGAAGTTCCCACCGGGACCATACCGGCCATTTGCAAGACGTTGTTGTTGAGCATGCGGAAACAACCATGGCTGGTGCGCATGCCAATACCGAACTTCTTGTTCGAACCATGAATCAGGTAGCCAGGGGTACCCAGGGTGAACTTGAATGGCCCCAGGGGGTTATCCGGCCCTGCCGGCACCACGCCAGGCAGCGGATCGCCATCGGCAGCGTGTTCCGCCCTGATCGAGGCAGGCGGCGTCCAGGTCGGGTTCGGCGTCTTGGCGGTGATACTGGTATGCGCGATCGGCGACCCCCAGCCTTCCCGACCGATCCCCAGCGGGAAGGTGTAGACCACGCTGCGCCCCTTTGGAAAGTAATACAACCGGTACTCCGCCAGGTTGATCACGATTCCTTCGCGCGGCCCCGGAGGCAGGATGAAGCGGGTGGGCAGAATCACCTCGGTACCCGCCCCAGGCAACCAGGGGTCGACTCCCGGGTTGGCTGCCACCATCTCCAGGTAACCCAGGTCGTTGGCCGTACCCAGGTCGGCGAAGGTGTCTTCGTACTTGGCCTTGATCACCTGTACCTGGCCAACGACATCTTCACCGGGCGGAGGCAGGGGGAACTCCAATGCGGCAACGGGACCGGCCACACACAATGCGGCAAGTGATAGGCAACGGGTGAGGACAGGGAGGCGCGGCAACATCCGGATAATCCTTCGCATGTACAACCAATGAAAGAAACACGATTGTACACCCCCGCCCCAAGGCTCCGGGAGCCAGGCCGAGGGAGACAAGCGCACATATGCAATCCCTGCCGAAACGGCTCGCTAGCGGCCGCCTACAACTCGAAGCGTAGCTCGGGCCAGATCGGCGGAGTCCCACGCTTCTGCGATTCCAGGATCGCCCGGCACAGGGGACAGAGCCGTTGGTCCTGGAAAATCATCCTGTCCACGCTCGACCAACGCGGTTGCGCCGGCAGCAACGTGCCGCACAAGGTACGGTCGGCGGAACCGCCCAACTCCAGCTGGCGCGTCACCAGGTGCACCCTGACCTCCTGACAAGCGAACAGGTCAAGCTGTTCATCAGGCTCGATCAGTTGGTAGGCAAACAGGGACCAGGCGGGACGCGGCATCGGGGGCTCCAAATCGGGGGCGCAACATTAGCCGAAACACTGCCGCTAGAAAAGCGTCAAAGCAGCGGTTTTAGCGTCGGCCAGACATTTTCCAGCAACTTGGGCTGGGCCGCTGCCGCCGGGTGCAGACCGTCCGCTTGCATCATTTCCGGGTGACCGCCGACCCCCTCCAGGAAAAACGGCACCAGGGCCACCTTCTTGTCGCTGGCCAGTTGGCCATAGACCTTGGCGAAGGCCTGGGTATAGCGCACGCCGTAGTTGGGTGGTAGCTGCATGCCCAGGAGCAGCACCTTGGCCCCCACGGCCTGGGCACTGTCGATCATCGAGGCAAGATTTTGTTGCAATTGCTGGGGGGGCTGGCCCCGCAGGCCGTCATTGCCGCCAAGTTCGAGCACCACCACCTGGGGCTTGTGCTCCGCGAGCAGCGCTGGCAGGCGCGCCTGGCCTCCGGCACTGGTATCGCCGCTGACCGAGGCATTGACCACCCTGGCGCCCAACCCCTGGTCGTCGAGGCGTTTTTCCAGCAGGGCTACCCAACCTTGGCGGGTATCCAGGCCGAAAGCCGCACTGATACTATCGCCCACGATCAGGACCGTTCCCGCCGCTGCGTTCTGGACCATGCACATCAAGGCCAGGCCGGCACTCAAAAACCATACACGCATCGGATTCTCCATGGGCGCAAGCATTCTCACTGCGCGGAACCTTAGCAAAGTGGTTCCCAGCGCGGAAGGCGAGCTGACTATCCTCCACGAGCTCAGCCTGGAGCTCGACCAGGGCGACAGCCTCGCCATCGTCGGCGCCTCGGGCTCCGGCAAGTCCACCCTGCTCGGCCTGCTCGCGGGACTCGACCTGCCCAGTAGCGGCGAGGTCATCCTCGCCGGCCAGAGCCTCGGCCAGCTGGATGAAGATCAGCGGGCCCGTGTCAGGGCCGAGCATGTGGGCTTCGTGTTCCAGTCCTTCCAACTGCTCGACAGCCTCAACGCCCTGGAGAACGTCATGCTGCCCATGGAGCTGGATGGCCGCCGCGATGCCCGCGAACGCGCCACCGAGCTACTGCGCCGGGTCGGCCTCGACCAACGCCTGAGTCACTCGCCGCGCCAACTGTCAGGCGGAGAACAACAACGCGTGGCCATTGCCCGGGCATTCGCCGCCGAGCCTGACGTGCTGTTCGCCGACGAACCCACCGGCAACCTCGATAGCCATACCGGAGAGCGTATCAGCGACCTGCTGTTCGAACTCAACAGGGAAAGCGGTACCACCCTGGTGCTGGTGACCCATGATGAGCGCCTGGCCCACCGTTGCCAGCGCCTGATCCGTCTCGAAGCGGGCTCGCTGGTCGCCCCCCTGGAGCCTTGATGGCACGTCTGTCCCTGTTGCGAGTCTTCAGCCTGGCCCTGCGCCAATTGCTACGTGATGCCCGGGCCGGTGAGCTGCGGGTCCTGTTCTTCGCCTTGCTGGTGGCTGTTGCGGCGAGCACGGCCATCGGCTATTTCGGCGCGCGCCTGAACGGGGCGATGCAGTTGCGGGCCACCGAATTCCTCGGCGCCGACCTGTTGCTCGAAGGCAGCTCGCCGGCCCGCCCGCAACAGATCGACAGCGGGCGCGCCCTGGGCCTGGAACACGCCAGCATCGTCGAGTTTTCCAGTGTCATCGCCACGGACGACGGTATCCAGCTGTCGAGCATCAAGGCCGTGGACAGCGCCTACCCGTTGCGCGGCCAGCTCAAGAGCGCCGAAGCCCCCTATGCCAGCGAGATACCTGGTGGGACTCCCGGGCCCGGCGAAGCCTGGGTCGAGCCGCGGTTGCTGGCCGCACTGGACTTGAAGATCGGCGACAGCATCGACGTCGGCAGCAAGACCCTGCGCCTGACCCGGGTCCTGACCTACGAGCCGGATCGCGCTGGCAACTTCTATAGCCTGACGCCTCGGGTGCTGATCAACCTGGATGACCTGCAGGCCACCGGCGTGGTCCAGCCCGGCAGCCGGGTCAGCTACAAGGAACTCTGGCGCGGCCCCGCACCGGCCCTGGAGGCTTACCGCCAGCAGGTCAAGCCGGGGCTTCAAGCCAACCAGCGCCTGCAGGATGCACGCGATGGCAACCAGCAGATCGGCGGCGCACTGGGCAAGGCCGAGCGTTACCTGAACATGGCCAGCCTGGTGGCGGTACTGCTCTCGGGAGTCGCGGTGGCGCTATCGGCCAACCGATTCGCTGCGCGCCGTTTCGATGCCAGCGCCCTGTTACGTTGCCTGGGGCTGTCGCGCCGGGAAACCCTGTTGTTGTTCACGACCCAATTGGTGTTGCTCGGCCTGCTGGCCAGCCTCAGTGGCGCATTGCTGGGCTGGCTGGCACAGCTGGTGTTGTTCTACCTGCTGCACGGACTACTACCTGCCGATGTTCCGCCGGGAGGCCTGCTGCCGGCCATTGCCGGCATCGGTACCGGACTGGTGGCCCTGGCCGGCTTCGCCTTGCCGCCCCTGGCCGCGCTGGGTCGCGTGCCGCCCTTGCGAGTCCTGCGTCGCGACCTGCTGCCAATCCCACCCAGCACTTGGTTGATCTATGGTGTCGCGCTGCTGGCCCTGGGCCTGATCATGTGGCGCTTGAGCCTGGATCTGATCCTGACCTTCGCCCTGCTGGGTGGCGGCCTGGTCGCCGCGCTGGCCCTGGGCGGCCTGCTACTGCTGGCGCTGCAGAGCTTGCGCCGGTTGCTGGCTCGCTCCTCCCTGCCTTGGCGCCTGGGCCTGGGCCAGTTGCTGCGCCATCCCCTGGCCGCCGCCGGGCAATCCATGGCGTTCGGCCTGATCCTGCTGTCCATGGCGCTGATCGCCCTGTTGCGGGCAGAACTGCTGGACACCTGGCAAAACCAATTGCCGAAAAACGCCCCCAACTACTTCGCCCTGAACATCCTGCCAGCCGACAAGCAGGCCTTCACCGACCGCCTGGTGCAGTTGTCCGCCCCATCGGCGCCCCTGTACCCGGTGGTCCCCGGACGCCTGGTGAGCATCAATGGCGAAGCGGTGCAGCAGGTCGTCACCAAGGAATCCAGCGGCGATCGTGCGGTGCAACGCGACCTGAGCCTGACCTGGTCTGCCGAATTACCGGCTGGCAACCAAATTACCGCAGGAAACTGGTGGTCGTCCTCGCCCCAGGCGGATGAGGCGCTGCCTGGCGTATCGGTGGAGGCCAAGGTGGCCGAGAGCCTGAAACTGAAACTGGGGGACCAGTTGACCTTCACCGTTGCCGGAGTGAACCGGCAAGCCCGGGTCACCAGCTTGCGCAGCGTCAACTGGGACAACTTCCAGCCGAACTTCTTCATGATCTTCCAGCCTGGAACCCTCAAGGACCTGCCGGCGACCTACCTCACCAGCTTCTACCTGAGCCCCGGGCACGACCCGCAAGTGGTGGAGCTGTCCAGGGCCTTCCCGGCCGTGACCATTCTCCAGATCGAGGCCTTGCTGGAGCAATTGCGCAGCATCCTGGCCCAGGTCACCTTGGCGGTGGAGTACGTGCTGCTGTTCGTACTTGCGGCAGGAATGGCGGTGCTGCTGTCCGGTTTGCAAGCCACCCTCGACGAACGCCTGCGCCAAGGTGCACTGCTGCGAGCCTTGGGTGCCGAACGACGGCTGCTGGTCAAGGCACGACGGATCGAGTTCGGCTTGCTCGGGGCCATGAGCGGCCTGTTGGCGGCACTGGGTTGCGAACTGGTCAGCCTGGTGCTCTACCGCTTCGCCTTCGACCTGCCCTGGCACCCGCACCCCTGGCTGTTATTGCTACCACTGGCTGGTGCGGTGCTAGTGGGGGCAGCCGGGGTGTTCGGCACCCGGCGAGCGCTCAACGCCAGTCCATTGAGCGTTCTGCGCGAGGGATGAGAGCTCGCCGCTGCGGTGGCGAGCCTACTTCTGGTAGTCGATCTGGTTGATCCACCAGCAGGTCTCGCCCGCCGGGGTCACGACGACGGCCTCATCCCCCACTTCCTTTTTCAGCAGGGCCCGGGCCATGGGCGAATCAATGGAAATGTAGTCCTTGCGCTGGTAGATCTCGTCATAACCCACGATACGAAAACGCTTGATTTCCGCTGCTTCGTTCTCGACTTCGACCCAGGCGCCGAAGAACACCCGGCCCTCCTGCTCCGGCGCATAGGCCACTACTCGCATGTCCTCCAGGCGCTTGCGTATGTAGCGCACCCGGCGATCGATTTCCCGCAATAGCTTCTTGTTGTACTGGTAGTCGGCGTTCTCACTCCGATCACCCAACGAAGCCGCCCAGGTGACCTTCTGGGTGATTTCCGGGCGATGTTCCCGCCACAGGTAGTCCAGCTCCTGTTTGAGAGCCTCGTAACCTTCTTGCGTGATGAGTTTGGTACTCAATTGACTTGTCATCTCCCAGCCCGGTGAGGCTGTACCGTTGTTTGAATGAAGCGCAAGGCACGGCCACCACGGAGCATCGCCGCACCGCCACTGCCGCTCTCTACAACTATCAGATTTATCCGATTTATATCTAAGAAAAATCGGCCAATCATCTGGCCAAGAAGGTAAAGCGTACAACCACAAGGCGCCTTTCTCAGCGGCGAATTCAGTATCCCCGCCTTGCTCGCCAGCTCCAGGCCTACGCACCAAGGAGTCCGTTAGGCGCCTCTCGACCCGCCGAAAATCAAAGGGAGCTACCGATGGCCAGCATCATCATCGTCGATGACCATCCACTGATCCGCCTGGCCCTCAGGTCAGAGCTGGAAGCCCGGCAGTACACCATAGTCGGCGAAACCGACAATGGCGCAGACGCCGTGCAACTGGTACGCCAGCACAACCCGGACCTACTGATCCTCGACCTGGGCATTCCCAACCTGGACGGATTTTCGGTCATCGATCACATCAGGTGCATCCAGCGACCACTCAAGATCCTGGTGGTCACCGCCAGCGAGTCGAGGAACTACGCCTTGCGCTGCCTGCAGGCCGGAGCCATGGGCTTCCTGAGCAAGACCGAAAACCTCCACGAACTGGGCCATGCGGTCAAAGCCATCTTATCCGGCTATATCTTCTTCCCCGATGACACCCTCAACCTCATGCAGCAAAACAGCCGGGCCACCGACCAGGAGAGCGTGCTGATTTCCCGTCTCAGCGACCGCGAGATCACGGTACTGAAGCTACTGGCCAATGGGCTGAATAACCAACAGATCGCCGATAACCTGTTGATCAGCCACAAGACCGTCAGCACTTACAAGATCCGGCTGTTCAAGCACTTCCATATTTCCAACCTGGTAGCCCTGGCCGAGTTGGCGAAGCGCAATTCGGTGGTATGAATGGCTGCTCGCCAGGCGAACAGGATCCATCGCCGGTGAGCCTCTGGCATCGCTGGCCGATACGGGTTCAAGCTGGGGAGCAGGCGCTCAACGACGAACGATCAACCCTTGCCGGGCGACGCGGGTCAGTTGCTTGATGACCTCAGCGGCGTCCTGCGCCTGGGGAGCGGGGATGACCGCCAAGTCGAAACTGTCACTGGCAAAGCGTGCCAGGGACTCACCATCCTCGACAAACTGGATCAGGAACGCCGCCGGTCCCGTGGAACGCCGGGGCCAGCCACCGAGATAACGCAACAAGGTAGGTTGGTGCTGGCCGCTGAGGAGGATTTTCGGGTTGCGCGGGGAAAGACTCGCCGTGATTGGCGCTAGACGTACAAGGGGGCGTGGTGCATTCATCGTATCGTGTCTCTGCCTCAAGTTTCTGCCGGGCAGGTGAGAGGCAACACCGAACCAGCGCTTTAGCGGTACTTCGAAGCCGGACTGGCTTCTGGCAGCAAGCTTTCGGCTTACCTGGCGCCCCGCAAGTAGCTGTTTAAATCGGCGCATGGGCAGCATCCTAGAGAAGCCGGCCAGTCAGTGTCAAGATTCCAGCAAGACGAAAAAAGGCCTGCATCGGCAGGCCCTTGGAACAAACTTGCAAGCGCTTGATCCGGGACAATCGCAGCTGCTGCGCCTACCCGGATCGACTGCCCGGATCACTTGGCGATGGTCGCATCCAGCGACAGCTTGCCGGCCCCTTCGATCAGCACGGCCAGGGTACCGCCGAGCAGCGCCAGGGCGAATTCATAGCCGTTGTTGGCCATGAACAAGCCATTGCTGATATGCACCGAGAAGATCGCCACCAGCAGGGTGAAGGTCAGGCCCAGGGCCGCAGGACGAGCCAGCAAACCGATGACCAGCGCCAGGCCGGCGAAGAACTCGGTACCACCCGACAGCAAGGCCATCAGGTAACCCGGGGCCAGGCCGATGCTTTCCATCCACTGGGCGGTACCCGCCAGGCCACCACCGCCGAACCAACCGAAGAGTTTCTGCGAACCGTGGGCCGCAAAGATGATGCCGACAAGGATGCGCACGACAGTCAGGCCATAACCTGCGCGGGTTCCCAGTACGTTCTTGATCAAAGTGCTCATGCTGTGTGTCCTGTGTAAGGGGGGGAAGTTGGTCGCCATATTAATCAGTTTTTATCATGTTAAAAGCGGAATTATTCCGACATAACAATCAAATTTTTAGATTATTTGCGCGATGCAACTTTTCGCTCCCGAGGCTCCAGGGAGTCCCGCTCGCGGTCGAAGGCCAGATAGTATTTGTTGACACTATTAACATAGCTGACCGCCCCCATCCCCACCTGCTCCATGGCGATGCGCTCCACCTGGAAGAACCACTGGTTCGGGTTCAACCCCCGGCGTCTGGCCTCGGTGCGCATGCCCTGGACCCGCTCGGGCCCCATGTTGTAGGCCGCCAGGATAAACGCCATCCGCTCGCGCTCATTGAGCTTGGGGCTGGCGAAGAATTTACGGCGGATCATGGCCAGGTACCTGGCTCCGGCCTGCACATTGCTATCCACGGATTGAATATTGCTCACGCCCACCCGCTGCGCCGCCGACGGTGTGATCTGCATCAGTCCGGTAGGACCGCCGCCACTCCTGGCACTGGGCTGAAGCGCCGACTCCTTGAACGCCAGGGCTGCCAGGCTCAACCAATCCATGCCCTGTTCCCCGGCATGCTTCTGCAGCACTGGCCGCAGCTTCTCCAGGCGCTGGCGATCAGCCCGGGCCAGGGGGTAATGCACCTGGTACTGGCGGCGGTAGATACGCAGGAAAGCTGCATCCTGGTCCGCCGGCGTCTTGTAGGTCTTGAGGAACCGATCGATGCTCGCCCGCAACATCGAGGCGTCACGCCGGACGAACCAGTGTTCTTCCCCGGGCTCGCTGATCTTCAGCTGCCGGTCCAGGCGCAACTTGCCGAGGATCTTGCTCCAGCGCTCGGCAATCGGCTGCTCGACTATGGTCAGGTGGAAGATGCCGCCCTGGACCATTTCCAGCACATCCTCCACCGCCAGGCTGGGATCGACCCACTCGACCTTGATCGGTGCCAGCTTGCGCAGGGCCAGCTTCTGGTTGATCTGGCTCACCGCCTCGCCGGCGGCGCTACCGGTGGTGAGGGTCAGGGTCTTGCCGGACAGTTGCTCGACCCGCGTATAACGCCGCTCCCCCTTGACTCCCACTAGCAGCAACGGAACGTTACTGGCGATCGGATCACTGGAGCTGACCGCATGCCCGGGCGGGGCCTCCAGCAACTCCCCAGGGGCCACCAGGTCCCCTTCTCCGCGCTGCAAGGCGCCCAATAGCTGGTCCTTGGCCTTGGGGATGATCTTCAGGCTGATTTCCTGGCCATCGCGGGCATGGCCATTGAGGTACTGCTCGAAAGCCCGCAGGCGATGGTACTCGACCCCGATGGACTGGCCCTGGACTTCACCAGAGCTGTTGCGGCTCTGGTTGACCAGCACCCGCAACAGCCGACTGCTACGAATTTCCGCCAGGTCGCGGACCTTGCCCTTGGCCTGGACTTCCGGAGGCCCGGCCAGGCGCGCCACCGCCGGCGACGGCAGGAACAGGGTCAGGCACAGAGCGAACAAGATCGAGGGTCGGGTCATCCGTTCTCCGCATGGATTACTGTTCAACCCTTGGTCGCTTTTCCAGGGTTGATCGCCAGAAACTAAGCGCCGTGGGCGCTGGCAAGGTGCGAAAGACAGCTGAAATGGCCGGGGCGAGCGCTGGGCCATTGCTGTTTGCGACAGCAAGAGACAGCTTCAACTCGTTGTAGTTCTTGGTTTTTCTTATTAAATCCAGAGCTCTGATATGCTTTCCGGCCGCAGGCGGAGATAGCACCATGCAACTCATCGATATCGGCGTCAACCTGACCAATCCCTGTTTTTCCGAAAAACGCCAAGCGGTTCTCGATCGAGCTTATGAAGCCGGTGTCTGCCAGTTGATCGTGACCGGAACCAGCATCGAGGGCAGCGAACAGGCCCTGGACCTGTGCCAACAACTGGACCCCGAGGGCCAGAGGCTATTTGCCACTGCCGGCCTGCACCCCCATAGCGCCAGCGACTGGAACCCCGACAGCGCCCGGCACCTGCGGGCCCTGCTGGGCGAACCGCGGATACGGGCGGTGGGCGAATGCGGCCTGGACTTCAACCGGGATTGCTCGCCTCGCCCGCAGCAGGAAAAAGTCCTGGAAGAACACCTGGCCCTGGCGGCCGAGTTGCAACTGCCGGTGTTCCTCCACGAACGCGATGCCAACGAGCGCCTATTGGCTATCCTGAAAGACTTTCGGGACCGTTTGCCGGCAGCCGTGGTGCATTGTTTTACCGGTGAGCAGCGGGCGCTGTTCAGCTATCTCGACCTGGACCTGCATATCGGCATCACCGGCTGGATCTGCGATGAGCGCCGCGGTACCCATCTGCATCCGCTGGTGCGGGAGATTCCCCGGGGCCGCCTGATGCTGGAGAGCGATGCGCCGTACCTGTTGCCACGCAGCCTGCGGCCGAAACCGAAGAACGGCCAGAATGAACCAGCCTACCTGACCGAGGTGCTGCGCGAAGTGGCCTTGCACCGCCAGGAAACACCGGAGGACCTGGCTCGCCATAGCACGGCCTGCGCCCGGGCGTTTTTTGGCCTGACAGAAATTGCTTGATGCATATCAAGATTTTTCTTAACGCATAACGGCACACTAATGGCACCTTGCCAATACTATTCCGCTCAATCAGAGAAGACCTTCTATGGGTGCCTGGCTTAGCAATATCTCGCTGAAATACAAATTCTGGGCGGTCAACGCGGTCGCCTTCGTCACCACCTTGTTATTAGTGCTGTACGCCGTGCAACTGGAACAACAGGCCCGCAGCCAGAGTGCCCAGGCCGCTGCCCAGGCCCAGGCGCGTTTGCTCGATGCCTGGCCTACCGGAAAACCACTGCCCAGTGACGAAAACCTGGTGTATTTCACCCGGGGCCAGACTCCAGCCGTGAACGAGCAGCAGCTCCCGGAGTTGAATGGCGCCAGCGGCTGGGTCGAACTCAACCACCTGCCGCTATTGGGCGATAACCCACTATTGGGCGCTGAGGTCATAGGCCGCGCCGATGGCCAGCAAGTCGCCGTGCTGGCCCATGCTCCCAGCTTCGCCCAGGTCTTCGGCGACCGCTTTACCAACTATGCGGTCGCCGTGTTCATCCTGATGTTCGCCATGCTCTGCGCTTCGCAGTTGCTGATCCGCTTTCTGCTCAGCCAGCTCAACACCCTCAAGGACGTGATGCTGCACGTTGAAAAGACCGGCGATTTGTCCGCCCGGGTACCGCTGTCCTGCAAGGATGAAGTGGGCCAGATGGCCACCGCCTTCAACGCCATGCAGGCCGGCTACCAGCGAGTGGTGAACACTGTGGCCAATACCGCGCGCCAGCTTGACCAGGGTGCCGCGCGCCTGGCATCGAGCATGAACGACGTGCGTCACGGCATGCTCGGTCAGCAAAGCGAGACCGACCAGGCGGCGACGGCAATCAATGAAATGTCCGCCACCGTCTACCACATCGCCCAGCATGCCGGGGCGACCCGGGACCTGTCGCAAACCGCCGATGCCCTGGCCGGTTCCGGACATGAGGTAGTGGGCCGGGTGCAGAAGTCCATCGCCGGGCTGTCCAACGGCGTGCAACAGACTGCCGAGATGATCCAGAAGCTGGCCGAGGACAGCCAGAAAATCAATGGCGTGGTCAACGTTATCCACAGCATCGCCGAGCAGACCAACCTGCTGGCGCTCAACGCCGCCATCGAGGCGGCGCGGGCCGGTGAGCAGGGCCGAGGGTTCGCGGTGGTGGCCGACGAAGTCCGGCAGCTGGCTTCGCGCACCAGCAACGCTACCGACGAGATCGTCGGCGTGGTGCGCCAGAACCAGGACATGGCCCGTGCCGCGGTGGAGCTGATGGTCGAGGGCAAGCAACGGGCCGAGCAGGGCCTGGCCCTGGCGGCGGAAGCGGGCACGGTGATCGTCGAGATCCAGGACGGTGCCCAGAAGGTGGTCAGCGCGGTGGGGCAGTTCGCCAACCAGTTGTCGACCTGAGTCGCCTTTCGCCAGGGGCGCTCGTCCGTGTGGCGGGCGCTTGCCAGGTCAGCCCAGCTGCGGTGAGTGACATTCGTAGTGCAAGCGATCGAACCACTGCCCGTGCAACTGGAAGCTGCGGCGTGAATGGCCGTAGCGGGAAAAGCCGGACGCTTCGAGTACGCGTACCGAACCGATGTTCTCTGGCCGGGCGTTGGCCTCGAGGCGGCTCAGGCCCAGCTCGCCGAACGCCCGTTGCAGTACCTGGGCGACCGCCGCCCTGGCGATCCCGCGCCCGATGAAGCGTTCACCCACCCGATAACCCAGCTCGGCGCAATTGAAGTAGGGCCGCTGCACCCGGTGCAAGTTGACCCGCCCCACCAGCAAGCCGTCCTGGCGAATCAGGAACTGGTAGCCACGGTCCGCCTCGGCCTCTTGCCGCGCCTGGACGATCGCCTCGGCGACGCCCTCGCGGCAGTAGTAGCCGGGCGGCCTGGCGTTGATCGAGGCTTCGAAGAACGCGCGGTTCTGCTCTTCGAAGGCCAGCAGGTCGTCCAGGTCGTCGAGCTGTGGAGCAGCGATCCGCAGGTGTGCCATGGTCCGGGTACCTCCTTCCTCTGGGGGCGCTTTCATCTCATGATTCGCCGCCCTCGGGCAAGCCTGGCGCTCATGGCTCCAGGTGCGGGCGAATCAGCTCGGCGAACCATTCGATGAACACATTGAGGCGGCGCGAGCGATGGCGCCGGTCGGGATACAGCGCGCAGATATCCATCGGTGCCACTGGTAGCCCGTGCAGCACTTGCACCAGCTCGCCACGGTCCAGCAGGTGCTGTACATCGAAGCGCGGTACCTGGATCAGGCCCAGCCCCTGGCGGCAGCAGGCGATGTAGTTTTCCACGTTGTTGACGATCACCCGGCTGGGCAGGCTCATCAGGTGCTCGCGGCCTTCGAGCAGGTATTCCCAGGGTTGCTCGCGACCGGTGTCCGGTGAGGCATAACCGATCATCCACTGGCCGTGCTGCAGGTCCTGGGGGCCGTGGGGTTCACCATGGGCGGCGAGGTAGGCGGGGCTGGCGCAGTTGATCAACCCCAGCTGGCCCAGGGGACGGGCGACCAGGCTGCTGTCAGCCAGGCTGCCGACGCGGATCGCGCAATCGACGCCTTCCTGCACCAGGTCGATGCTGCGATCGCAAGCGCCCAGGGCCAGTTGCAAGCCGGGGTATTGAGCCAGCCACTGCGGCAGGGCGGGCACGATCAGGCGCCGGGCGATGCGGCTGGGCACATCGATGTTCAGGCGACCGCTGACATCCACCTGGCGATGCTGGAACAGCTGGTTGAGCTCCGCCGCGTCGGCCAGCAGGCGCCGTGCCCGCTCCAGCAGGATGGCGCCGTCGGCGGTCAGTTGCACCTGGCGGGTGGTACGGTGCAGCAGCCTTGTGCCGAGGCCGGTCTCCAACTGCTGCACCGCCGAGGACACCGTGGCCCTGGGCAACTCCAGGACATGGGCGGCCTTGATGAAGCTGCCCATGTCGGCCACCTGGATGAACACCCGGTACTGCTCAAGTTTATCCATCGTCGCAACTGTCCTGGTTCGCGGGCATGCCTGGGGGGAATGGACCGTGGCGCCGGTCCGGCAGGCCAATGTACCCCTTGGACGCGAGGATTACTTGGTGGTGTAGCCGCCGTTGATCAGTAAGGTCTGGCCGGTGATCCACCAGCCCTCGGTCACCAGGTGGCGGATGAAGGGCACCACGTCCTCGATGTCGGTCAGGCCGGTCTTGCTCGACGGCGACAGCGCCGCGGCGCTCTTGTGATAGGCAACGGCATCGGCGCCTTCGGCCGGGTAGAAGAACGGCGTGTCCATCGGCCCCGGACCCACGGCAGTGACCGATATGCCCCGGGCGCCGAACTCCTTGGCCGCCGCCCGGGTGAAGTGCTCCACCGGCGCCTTGGCGCCGCCATAGGCGGCATAGAACGGCGTGAACGCACCCAGCAACGAAGTCACCAGGGTCACCAATTTGCCATTGTCCTCCAGGTGCTTGCCGGCCTCCTTGATGAAGAAGAATGCGCTCTTGGCATTGACCGCGAACATCTGGTCGTACTCCTCTTCACTGATCTCGACAATGGGTTTCTTCAGCACCTTGCCCACGGTGTTGATGGCGATATCGATCTTGCCGAAGCGTGCCTTGACCTCGTCGAACAGGCGCTCCACGGCACCGGCGCGGGTCAGGTCGGCCTGCCAGGCCTGGGCCTCGACTCCCAGCTCCTGGAGGGCGGCCAGGGTCGTCCGGGCATCGGCGGCGCTGGCATCGCTGTTGTAGTGCACGGCCACGGCCCGGGCGCCGTGGTGGGCGAGGTCACGAGCGATCAGGCCGCCGAGGTTCTTCACGCCGCCGGCGATCAGCACGACTTTGTCGTTCAGGGAATGGTCAGCCATGGTGCGCATCCTTCAAGTAGTGAAATGAAGGATGAGTCTAGTCTCCGGGGCATTGTGGATAAGCCGCCGAGCGCTGGACGGATAATCCAGGAAATCCTTCCAATCGACCCATCTGCACCGCCAGGGAGTGGCGCTACAATCGCTTTTTTTCAGGAGCCTGCCATGCCCGCATTTCGTCGTTCGGTCCCCCTGGACAAGGCCTATCGTCTGCTCAACCACGGTCCCACCGTGCTGGTCAGCGCCGCCCATGAAGGGCAGCGCAACCTCATGGCCGCCGCCTGGGCCATGCCCCTGGATTTCCAACCGCCGAAGGTCGCGGTGGTGCTCGACAAGACCACCTGGACCCGGCAACTGCTGGAGGCCTCCGGCAGCTTCGTGCTCAACGTGCCCTGCGTGGAGCAGGTCGACATCACCCAGAGCCTGGGCAACAGCTCCGGGCTGGAACTGCACCAGGGCGGTCGCGACAAATTCAGCGCCTACGGCCTGGCCACCTTCGCCGGCCAGGCCCTTGCCGCGCCGTTGCTGGAAGGTTGCGTGGCCTGGCTGGAGTGCCGGTTGCTGCCCGAGCCCCACAACCACCAGCAATACGATTTGTTCCTCGGCGAAGTGATTGCCGCCCAGGCCGACTCGCGGGTGTTCAGCGAGGGGCGTTGGCATTTCGACGGCCATGACCGGCTGCGCACCTTGCACCATGTGGCCGGTGGGCATTTCCTGACCATTGGCCAGGGTATCGACGGGCGCCAGTTGCCCTTGGCCGGCGAGGCCTGAACAGGAGGTTGCATGCACGAGGTGTTCCAACGCCTGGTGGCGCTGTTGGACAGTCGCCAGGCCCGTTACCGGGTGATCGAGCATCCGGCCGAAGGGCAGTCGGCGCGGGTCGCCGAGATTCGCGGCACCGAGCCGGGCCAGGGGGCCAAGGCCATGCTGTGCGGCCTCAAGGGCGGTGGCGATGCCTACGCCCTGGTGATCCTGTCCGGGGACCAGAAACTGGACATGAAGAAAGTCGGCGCGGCCCTGGGAGGCAAGAAAGCCCAGCTCGTGGCGCCGGAGTTGGCCCGGGAACTGACGGGCTGCGTGATCGGAGCCATTCCACCGCTGAGCTTCGATCCACGGATCGCGTTGATCGTCGATCCGCAGCTGACCTCGCGCTATGAACAAATCGCCTTCAATGCCGGGCGCCTGGATGCGTCCATGGTGCTGGCCACCGAGGACTACCTGCGGATCGCCCAGCCGCGCTTGCTCAGTGTGACCCAGGATGCGCCGGGTGAGGGCTGACGTGCCTTACCAGCTCACCTGGCCCAGGGCCGCGGCGAACGTGGTGAGTTTTGCCGAGCACTGGCGCGAGGGTGGGTAGACCAGCGACAGCTCGCGGCTGCGCCCGTCGTATGCCTGGAGAATAGGCCGCAGGCGACCGTCGTCCAGGGCCTCGCGCACGGCGAACTCCATCAGTTGGGCGATGCCGAAACCACCCAGCACGGCGTCCACCAGGGCGTCGCCGATATCGAAGATCAAACGTCCCGTGACCGCCAGGTCCAGGGGCTTGCCCTGGTCCATGAATTGCCATTCCACCAGCCGGCCGCTGCGCAGGTTGCGCACGGTCAGGCAGTTGTGACGCTGCAACTCGGCCAGGTCCCGAGGCGTGCCGTGGCGTTCCAGGTAGGCCGGCGCCGCCACCGTGACCCAGCGCAGCGGCGCCAGGGGCCGGGCGATCAGGCGCTGGTCCTGGATGGTTCCGGTGCGCAGCACGGCATCGAAGCCTTCGTCGACGATATCCACGATCCGGTCGGTCATCACCGCCTCGATGCTCAAGGCCGGATAACGCTCGGTCAGGCCGCCGATCACCGGCATCACCACTTTGCGTCCGAACAGTGAGGGTGTGCTGATCTTCAGCACGCCGGTGGGCGAGTCGCGGCGTTCCAACAGCAGGCTCTCGGTCTGGACCAGTTCTGCCAGCAGCGGCCCGGCACGCTCCACCAGCATCTGGCCGTCCGGGGTCAGGCTGACGCTGCGGGTGTTGCGTTGCAGCAGGCGCACGCCCAACTGCTGTTCCAGGCGCGAGATGGCCCGGGACAGGCCGGACTGGGTCAGCCCCAGGTCCCCGGCGGCGCGGGTGAAGCTGCGGGTTTCGGCCACTCGGACCAGCAGGCGCAGGGCGTTCAGATCCATGATTAAAGTCATTACTGAAAGAAAGAATGGCTTGTTTATCATTTAAAACGCATCGATGAAACTGGCCGCCGCCATTTCATCCGAGGAGTCCCGCGATGTCCGCGAACCCACTAGCCAAGCCGTCGAGCTGGATGCTGCCGTTGCTGGCCACGGCCCAGCTGATCATTGCCCTGGACGCCACCATCGTCTTCGTTGCCCTGCCGGAGATCGGCCAGTGCCTGGGCTTTTCCGCCCAGCAACTGCAATGGGTGGTCAGTGCCTATAGCGTGACCTTCGGCGGCTTCCTGCTGCTGGGCGGAAAAGCCC
>NZ_JBJJLO010000045.1:0-46079 GCF_046230915.1 Pseudomonas sp. KCJK8993 | reverse complement strand
TGAGCCGGGGAAGGCGAGGGATTTGAGGCAGAGCGCGGGTTTACAGGGCTTTGGCTGGAGAAGTTTTTTTTTCAGGCGGGCAAAAAAAACCGTGAATCGGTCAAAAAATAACCAAATTTACTAGATGTTGTGTTTTCAAAGGCAATTTCCAGGTTTTTGACACAACTCAAAACGTGGTGCTTGGTCCTGTCGAAGTGCCTTGCGGATCTCCCGGGTAAGGGCAAGTCGCCATCAATTCGCGTCATTGGTAGCGACTTTCGAGCAGGTGTCATCGTTGTGGCGGACGGCGATATACCTTCCGGAAAAAGAGGTATGCGATTGCCGGGGTCGCACGTCGTGGAACGATCCCTGTGGTGGAGCCCCAGGGCGTGGTGGACATCTTTGCCGCAAGAGGGATTTCTTGCGGCCGGCGGTCATCGAGGCCTGGGCGGCGGGGCGGCTATCAGCCGTTGGAGCAACCGTTGCCCATTACGCGGTATTGGAGAATATGTCGCAGACCTTTGGAGTCTTCATATTCCATGCGTGCCGGTACAACTTCACATACTTCTGGAACTTCGCTCATGGAAATAACTTTGGCGATATCCAGGTCCGTGGAGTAAGTGTATTCCTCTACTGCTACTTGCTGGCTTGCGGCATCAGTCGGGATCTCGTCAGCCATCGCTGTAGCGCACAGACTGCTGAGGGCCAGAACTAATAAAGCTTTCATTTGCGTTTTACCTTTCTAAGGTCGTGTGGGGTCACGCAGCCTTTTTGGGGCTGCGTGTGGAACTTGAGTAGAAGTTTGATTAACTGCCTTCGTGGGGGCTGCAACTTGGTTAATCAGTTTGCCTGTTGGGCGAGGCAGATTTTAGGCGGGGGGCGGGGCGCCATATAGGCGTACTTTTGATAAACACTTTTGACAGTTTTTGTAACAATCGCCGAAACAGCCCTTTCCAAGGGCTCCATGAATATTTTTAGAGCGCCTCGATGTGCTTGTAAGGCCTGTTCTTGAAGGGTTTCGCTAGACCCCAGGGTATTTCGCAGGGGGTTGTTACTACCATCGTCGAATGGTTCTATAGGCGTCCCCCGGCTACAACGGGGCCATACAAAAACAACTATGTCACCGAGGTAAGAAAGATGAGTGCGGCTTCTGTGTATCCCGTTCGTCCCGAGGTTCTGGCCAAGACGCTGACTGACGAGGCGACCTACAAGGCCATGTACCAGCAGTCGGTCGTGAACCCGGACGGTTTCTGGCGCGAGCAGGGTAAGCGTCTCGACTGGATCAAGCCTTTTACCACGGTGAAGCAGACCTCCTTCGACGATCATCATGTCGATATCAAGTGGTTCGCCGATGGCACCCTGAACGTCTCCTACAACTGCCTTGACCGCCATCTTGCCGAGCGTGGCGATCAGGTAGCGATCATCTGGGAGGGCGACGACCCTTCCGAGAGCCGCAATATCACTTACCGCGAACTGCATGAAGAAGTCTGCAAGTTCGCCAACGCCTTGCGTGGCCAGGATGTGCACCGTGGCGACGTGGTGACTATCTATATGCCGATGATCCCCGAGGCGGTGGTGGCCATGCTGGCCTGTACCCGTATCGGCGCGATCCACTCGGTGGTATTCGGCGGCTTCTCGCCGGAGGCCCTGGCCGGTCGCATCATCGACTGCCGTTCGAAAGTGGTGATCACCGCCGACGAAGGCATCCGTGCCGGCAAGAAGATCCCGCTCAAGGCCAATGTCGACGACGCCCTGACCAACCCGGAAACCAACAGCATCCAGAAGGTCATCGTGTGCAAGCGCACCGGTGGCGACATCAAGTGGAACCAGCATCGCGACATCTGGTACGAGGACCTGATGAAGGTTGCCGGCAGTGTTTGCGCGCCGAAGGAAATGGGGGCCGAAGAGGCCTTGTTCATCCTCTATACCTCAGGCTCCACCGGCAAGCCCAAGGGTGTGCAGCACACCACCGGTGGTTACCTGCTGTATGCATCGCTGACCCATGAGCGGGTCTTCGACTACCGTCCGGGCGAAGTCTACTGGTGCACCGCTGACGTGGGCTGGGTCACTGGCCACACCTATATCGTCTACGGGCCGCTGGCCAACGGCGCTACCACCGTGTTGTTCGAAGGCGTACCCAACTATCCGGACGTGACCCGGGTGGCGAAGATCGTCGACAAGCACAAGGTCAACATCCTCTACACCGCTCCGACCGCGATCCGCGCCATGATGGCCTCGGGCACCGCGGCTTGCGAAGGCGCCGATGGCAGCAGCCTGCGCCTGCTGGGTTCGGTGGGCGAGCCGATCAACCCGGAAGCCTGGGACTGGTACTACAAGAATGTCGGCCAGTCCCGTTGCCCGATCGTCGACACCTGGTGGCAGACCGAGACCGGTGCGACCCTGATGAGCCCGCTGCCCGGCGCCCATGCGCTGAAGCCGGGTTCCGCGGCGCGGCCATTCTTCGGCGTGGTGCCGGCCCTGGTGGACAACCTGGGGAACATCATCGAAGGCGCCGCCGAGGGCAACCTGGTGATCCTCGATTCCTGGCCGGGCCAGGCGCGGACCCTGTACCGCGACCATGACCGGTTCGTCGATACCTACTTCAAGACCTTCCGTGGCATGTATTTCACTGGTGACGGTGCGCGTCGCGACGAGGACGGCTACTACTGGATCACCGGGCGCGTGGACGATGTGCTCAACGTCTCCGGGCACCGCATGGGCACCGCGGAGATCGAGAGCGCGATGGTCGCTCATCCGAAAGTCGCCGAAGCGGCGGTGGTGGGCGTGCCTCACGACATCAAGGGCCAGGGCATTTATGTCTATGTGACCCTCAATGGCGGTGAGGAGCCGAGCGAAGCCCTGCGCGCCGAGCTGAAGAACTGGGTGCGCAAGGAGATCGGCCCGATCGCCTCGCCGGATGTCATCCAGTGGGCGCCAGGCCTGCCCAAGACCCGCTCCGGCAAGATCATGCGGCGGATCCTGCGCAAGATTGCGACTGCGGAGTACGAGGGCCTGGGTGATATCTCCACCCTGGCCGACCCGAGCGTGGTGCAGCACCTGATCGACACCCACAAGACCATGAACGTCGCCTGAGACGCCTTCTGGTTCGATGAGCCCCGTCCGGCGATGCCGGGCGGGGCTTTTTCATGGCCCGGATAAACCCTCTGGAGGAGGGCGAAGCCTCTGTGCTGGCGCTTTTCGCGCAGTTGCCCGGTCGGCTCGGGGACGAATAAATATCGGTTTGCCCGGTAGACGTATCTGAATGTTACCGGATTGGACGAAGGTGTAACCCTGCGCCCAATTTCGGGGCGATGGGAAACGTCTGGCCCCGTTTCAGGACCTTTTATACCCATATTAAAAATAAGGTATTACGCTGCGCTTGCCGGAATAGAAGGCTTTGCGAATAATAGGCCCGCAATTTGCAACGTAGATCGGTTCACTGTCTTTTGCTCTTGCATAATCCTGAAGAGCTGTCAATATGCCGCCCCGGCGTTCTCGGTGCTTCTGTAATTTGTTGTCGCATTGAGGAAATATCGGCTTCCGGCCTGTCGTTAGAATGCCGGTCACTCGCTCGTCGTTACCTGTATGTGAGTCCCTTTCCGGGCTTTCCAGGACGCAGCGCCGCTATTGAGGGTTCACCCATTCGCATATTGGGCTGTTGCTCACTCTGCCGTTTTCGCCCTTTACCGATGGAGTTCTAAGAATGAAGAAACTCGTGCTTCTTGGCGCCCTGGCACTGTCCGTGCTGTCCCTGCCAACCGTCGCCGACGAAAAGCCCCTGAAAATTGGTATCGAAGCGGCTTACCCTCCATTCGCCTCCAAGGCTCCGGATGGCAGCATCGTCGGTTTCGACTACGACATCGGCAATGCCCTGTGCGAGCAGATGAAGGTCAAGTGCGTGTGGGTCGAGCAAGAGTTCGATGGCCTGATCCCGGCACTGAAGGTGCGCAAGATCGACGCGATCCTGTCTTCCATGTCGATCACCGACGATCGCCGCAAGTCCGTGGACTTTACCAACAAGTACTACAACACACCTGCGCGCCTGGTGATGAAGGCCGGGACCCAGGTCAGCGACGGCATGGCCGAGCTCAAGGGCAAGAATATCGGCGTGCAGCGCGGCTCGATCCACGAGCGCTTCGCTCGTGAGGTCCTGGCTCCCCTGGGCGCCCAGATCAAGCCATACGGCTCGCAGAACGAAATCTACCTGGATGTAGCGGCCGGTCGCCTCGACGGTACCGTGGCGGACGCTACCCTGTTGAATGACGGTTTCCTGAAGACCGATGCCGGCCAGGGCTTTGCCTTCGTCGGTCCGGCCTTCACCGACGTCAAGTACTTCGGCGACGGCGTAGGGATCGCCGTGCGCAAGGGCGACAAGGCCGATCTGGAGAAGATCAACGCCGCCATCGCCGCCATTCGCGAGAATGGCAAATACAAGGAAATCCAGGACAAGTACTTCGACTTCGATATCTACGGCAAGTAATCCGTCGAATCTGTCAGTCCGAGATGGCGCAAGCAGCAGAATCTCTGAAGTTTGCGCCATTTTTTCATCCCAATTTTCGAGGACCTGAATCATGTTGAAAGGCTACGGGGCTGTCATCCTCGATGGCGCTTGGCTGACGCTTCAGCTCGCCTTGTCGTCCATGGCCCTGGCCATCGTTCTAGGTCTGATCGGGGTCGCGCTGCGCCTCTCGCCAGTACGCTGGCTGGCCTGGCTGGGCGACCTGTACTCCACGGTGATCCGTGGCATTCCCGATCTGGTACTGATCCTGCTGATCTTCTACGGCGGCCAGGACCTGCTCAATCGCGTGGCACCGCTGCTGGGCTACGACGACTACATCGACCTCAACCCGCTGGCCGCCGGTATCGGTACCCTGGGTTTCATCTTCGGAGCCTACCTGTCGGAAACCTTCCGTGGCGCCTTCATGGCGATTCCGAGGGGGCAGGCGGAGGCCGGCATGGCCTACGGCATGAGCAGCGCGCAAGTGTTCTTCCGGGTGCTGGTGCCGCAGATGATCCGCCTGGCGATTCCCGGCTTCACCAACAACTGGCTGGTGCTGACCAAGGCCACCGCGCTGATTTCCGTGGTGGGCTTGCAAGACATGATGTTCAAGGCCAAGCAGGCGGCGGATGCCACCCGCGAGCCTTTCACCTTCTTCCTTGCGGTGGCGGCCATGTACCTGGTGATTACCAGTGTCTCGTTGCTGGCGCTGCGTCACCTTGAGAAGCGCTACTCGGTAGGCGTAAGGGCGGCTGATCTATGATCTTCGACTACAACGTCATCTATGATGCCTTGCCGCTGTATTTCAGCGGCCTGCTGACCACCTTGAAACTGCTGGCGCTGTCGCTGTTCTTCGGCTTGCTGGTGGCGCTGCCCCTGGGGCTGATGCGCGTATCCAAGCAGCCGCTGGTGAACATGACCGCCTGGCTCTACACCTACGTGATCCGTGGCACCCCGATGCTGGTGCAACTGTTCCTGATCTACTACGGCCTGGCCCAGTTCGAGGTCGTGCGTGAAAGCTTCCTCTGGCCCTGGCTGTCCAGCGCGACCTTCTGTGCCTGCCTGGCCTTCGCCATCAACACCAGCGCCTACACCGCCGAGATCATCGCTGGCAGCCTCAAGGCCACGCCCAATGGCGAGATCGAGGCGGCCAAGGCCATGGGCATGTCGCGCTACAAGATGTATCGCCGCATCCTCCTGCCGTCGGCCCTGCGCCGTGCGCTGCCGCAGTACAGCAACGAAGTGATCATGATGCTGCAGACCACCAGCCTGGCCTCCATCGTCACCCTGATCGACATCACTGGCGCGGCCCGTACCGTCAACGCGCAGTACTACCTGCCGTTCGAGGCCTACATCACCGCCGGCGTCTTCTACCTGTGCCTGACCTTCATCCTGGTGCGCCTGTTCAAGCTGGCCGAAGGCCGCTGGCTGCGCTACCTGGCGCCGCGGAAGCACTGATATGGAACGTATCGATCATCCATTGCCCTGGAGCCACCTGGGCAGCGAGCGCAGCATCTCGGTATTCCGTTTCGGCAGCGGGGAGCGCAAGGCCTATATCCAGGCCAGCCTGCACGCAGACGAACTGCCTGGCATGCGGACCGCCTGGGAACTGAAGAAACGCCTGGCCGAGCTGGAAGCCCAGGGCGCCCTCAAGGGGGTCATCGAGCTGGTGCCAGTGGCCAATCCCCTGGGGCTTGGGCAGTTGCTGCAAGGCAATCACCAGGGGCGTTTCGAAGCCGGCAGTGGCAAGAACTTCAATCGCGATTTTGTCGAGCTCAGCGTGCCGGTGGCCCAGCGCCTGCAAGGGCGCCTGGGTGACGATGCCCACGCCAACGTGCAACTGATCCGCCAGGCCATGAGTGAGGTGCTGGCCGAGTTGCCGCCCGCCGCCAGCCAGTTGCAGGGCATGCAGCGGGTGTTGCTGGCGCATGCCTGTAGCGCCGATGTGGTGCTGGATTTGCATTGCGATACCGAGGCGGCGCTGCACATGTATGCCTTGCCGCAGCATTGGCCGCAATGGCGTTCCCTGGCGGCTCACCTGGATGTGCGGGTCGGCCTGCTGGCGGAAGATTCTGGTGGCAGTTCGTTCGACGAAGCCTGTTCACTGCCCTGGTTGCGCTTGTCGCGGCAGTTCCCCGAGGCACAGATTCCCCTGGCCTGCCTGGCGACCACGCTTGAACTGGGTGGCCAGGCCGATACTGGCCGGCCCCAGGCCGAGGCGCATGCCGAAGGCATCCTGGCGTTCCTTGCCGAGCAGGGGCTGATTGCCGGGCAGTGGCCGGCGCCAGAGCGTGAAGCTTGCGAGGGCATGCCCTTCGAAGGCACTGAATTGTTGTATGCGCCGCATCCTGGCGTGGTGAGCTTCCTGCGTCCGGCCGGTAGTTGGGTGGAAGTGGGCGAGCCGCTTTTTGAAGTGATTGATCCTCTATCCGATCGGGTCAGCACGGTGTGTGCTGGCACCAGCGGCGTGCTGTTCGCCGTTGAGCGGCTGCGTTATGCCCAACCCGGTTTCTGGCTGGCCAAGGTGGCGGGGCGCGAAGCGCTGCGTCACGGGCGCTTGCTCAACGACTGACTGTTTTTGTGAGAACCGACCGCATGTACAAACTTGAAGTCCAAGACCTGCATAAGCGCTATGGCAGCCATGAAGTGCTCAAGGGCGTGTCCCTGAAGGCCGCGGCCGGCGATGTGATCAGCATCATCGGCTCCAGTGGCTCGGGCAAGAGTACCTTCCTGCGTTGCATCAACCTGCTGGAGCAGCCCCATGCCGGGAAGATCCTGCTGAACAATGAAGAGCTGAAGCTGGTGGCCAACAAGGACGGTGCCCTCAAGGCCGCCGATCCCAAGCAGTTGCAGCGCATGCGCTCGCGCCTGTCGATGGTGTTCCAGCACTTCAACCTGTGGTCGCACATGACCGCCATCGAAAACATCATGGAAGCCCCGGTGCATGTGCTGGGCGTGCCCAAGGCCGAAGCCCGCGAGAAGGCCGAGCACTACCTGGCCAAGGTCGGCGTGGCGCATCGCAAGGATGCCTACCCGGGGCATATGTCCGGCGGTGAGCAGCAGCGCGTGGCGATCGCCCGGGCCTTGGCCATGGAGCCTGAGGTGATGCTGTTCGACGAGCCGACCTCGGCCCTGGACCCGGAGCTGGTGGGCGACGTGCTGAAGGTCATGCAGTCCCTGGCCCAGGAAGGCCGGACCATGGTGGTGGTGACTCACGAGATGGGCTTTGCCCGCGAGGTGTCCAACCAGCTGGTGTTCCTGCACAAGGGCCTGGTGGAAGAAAGCGGCAATCCACGGGAAGTGCTGGTGAATCCGCAATCAGAACGTTTGCAACAATTCCTCTCCGGCAGCCTCAAGTAATCGCTGCCGTTATGCACCAAATTAGGTCATGCTGAGCGCCCTGCGCCAGATGGTCTAACTTGGTGCTGCCGCCTTTGGCTTCTCCTACTGTTTTTCGTTTCGGATCGCCCGCCATGACTGCCCATCGAATTGGTTTCCTGATTTGGCCCAGCACTAAAGCCTTGACGCTGGCGCTGGCCGAGGAGGCCTTGCGCGTCGCCCAGCGGGTCCATCCGGAAGTGGTCTATGAGTTGGCTTTCCTCCAGGCCGAGCCTGCCGTGGAAGGTACCTGGCAACTGCCGGGCGAGCCTTGGGCGGGCAAGCTGGAGGGGTGCCAGAAACTGTTCCTGCTGGCCGATGAACCTCCGGCGCCGGTGGGTTCGGCGCTGGGCGCCGCGCTCAAGCAACTGGTGCGCGCCGGTTGTGTGGTCGGCGGGTTGTCGGCCGGGGTCTATCCGTTGGCCCAGCTGGGGTTGCTGGATGGCTACCGGGCAGCGGTGCACTGGCGCTGGCAGGACGATTTCGCCGAGCGTTTTCCCAAGGTCATCGCCACCAGCCACCTGTTCGACTGGGATCGCGATCGGCTGACCGCCTGTGGCGGCATGTCGGTGCTGGACCTGCTGCTGGCGGTATTGGCCCGGGATCACGGTGCGGAGCTGGCTGGCGCGGTGTCCGAGGAACTGGTGGTCGAGCGCATCCGCGAAGGTGGCGAACGCCAGCGTATTCCGTTGCAGAACCGCCTGGGCTCCAGCCATCCGAAGCTGACCCAGGCGGTGTTGCTGATGGAAGCCAATATCGAGGAACCGTTGACCACCGACGAAATCGCCCAGCATGTCTGCGTGTCCCGGCGCCAGCTGGAGCGGATCTTCAAGCAGTACCTGAACCGCGTGCCGAGCCAGTACTACCTGGAACTGCGCCTGAACAAAGCGCGGCAGATGCTGATGCAGACCAGCAAATCGATCATCCAGATCGGCCTGTCCTGCGGCTTCTCCTCCGGCCCGCATTTCTCCAGCGCCTATCGCAACTTCTTTGGCGCCACCCCGCGGGAAGACCGTAACCAGCGGCGCAGCAGCAGCCCGTTCGAGCTCTCTTCCGTACCCGCCGAGCGCGGCTGACCCCATTCTTTTTTGTACTCGCAAGCAGCGGTTCGAAGCCTTGGGCGACCGCTGCCGAAGGCGGCGTGCGGCTTGGCATCGGCCGCCAAGGCCATTTGGGTCTTCGTTGCCGCTTTCATCGGCGCTGCGTGCCTGGTCGCAGCCTGCGGCAGCGGCTCAAGAGTGGGTGTGGGCGGGGCTGCCGGCCAGGCGGATAATTAGCCCGGCAAACCTGCCGTTCAGGCGCCCCGCAGTTTAAACTGCGCCTTTGCGACGCAATTTGTCGCATTGCCATAAACCCGCGAAAAACCGGGGTTGGCGCTATAAGAAGTTGTCGCTTGGCGACAAGGCCGGGCAGAAAACTGTCCTTACAATCCCTCCATCGCTCGCCAGTTCCAGGCGGGTGTTCCTCTTCAGGAGACTCCGATGTCCGTTGAGCAAGCCCCGGTGCAACGCGCCGATTTCGACCAGGTGATGGTTCCCAACTACGCACCTGCGGCTTTCATTCCTGTGCGCGGCGCGGGGTCTCGAGTCTGGGACCAGGCTGGCCGGGAACTGATCGACTTCGCCGGCGGCATCGCGGTCAACGTGCTGGGGCATGCCCATCCGGCCCTGGTGGGAGCCCTGACCGAGCAGGCGAACAAGCTGTGGCATGTTTCCAACGTCTTCACCAACGAGCCGGCCCTGCGCCTGGCCCACAAGCTGATCGACGCCACCTTCGCCGAGCGCGCATTCTTCTGTAACTCCGGTGCGGAAGCCAACGAGGCCGCCTTCAAGCTGGCCCGTCGCGTGGCCCATGATCGTTTCGGCGCCGAGAAGTACGAAATCATCGCGGCGCTCAACAGCTTCCACGGCCGCACCCTGTTCACCGTCAATGTCGGTGGCCAGGCCAAGTACTCCGATGGCTTCGGTCCGAAGATCACCGGCATCACCCATGTGCCGTACAACGACCTGGCCGCGCTGAAAGCCGCGATCTCCGACAAGACCTGCGCGGTGGTGCTGGAGCCGGTCCAGGGCGAGGGCGGGGTGTTGCCGGCCGAGCTGGCCTACCTGCAAGGTGCCCGCGAGTTGTGCGACCAGCACAACGCGCTGCTGGTGTTCGACGAGGTGCAGACCGGCATGGGGCGCTGCGGCGAGCTGTTCGCCTACCAGCACTACGGCGTGACGCCGGACATCCTCACCAGCGCCAAGAGCCTGGGCGGTGGCTTCCCGATCGCGGCGATGCTGACCACCGAAGAGCTGGCCAAGCACCTGGTGGTCGGCACCCACGGCACCACCTACGGCGGTAACCCGTTGGCTTGTGCCGTGGCCGGTGCGGTCATGGACGTGATCAACACCCCTGAAGTGCTCAATGGCGTCAAGGCCAAGCATGATCGCTTCAAGACCCGCCTGTCGCAGATCGGCGCCAAGTACGGCCTGTTCACGCAAATCCGCGGCCTGGGCCTGCTGCTCGGCTGCGTACTCAGCGATGCCTGGAAAGGCAAGGCCAAGGACGTGTTCAACGCGGCCGAGAAAGAAGGCTTGATGATCCTGCAGGCCGGTCCGGACGTGGTGCGTTTCGCCCCGAGCCTGGTGGTCGAGGATGCGGATATCGACCAGGGCCTGGACCGCTTCGAGCGCGCCGTGGCGAAACTGACCCAAGCCTGATCCAGGCGGTGGGACTTCTCGGCGCCGGTGCTTTTCCCGGCGTCGAGCACTAATTCCTGTGCCGGGCTATCCCGGCATTTTTTTCCCTGAGTCGGACGGTTTCCGACCCTGTTCTAGAGTAAGGAGTGACACCATGCTGGTGATGCGCCCCGCGCAAATGGCCGATCTGGGCGAGGTACAGCGTCTGGCTGCAGACAGCCCGATTGGTGTCACCTCCTTGCCGGATGATGTGGATCGCCTGCGCGACAAGATCGCCGCGAGCGAGGCTTCGTTCGCCGCGGAGGTGAGCTTCAACGGCGAAGAGAGCTACTTCTTCGTCCTCGAGGACACCGCGAGCGGCAAGCTGGTGGGCTGCTCGGCCATCGTTGCCTCGGCGGGCTACTCCGAGCCGTTCTACAGCTTTCGCAACGAAACCTTCGTCCATGCGTCCCGCGAGCTGAAGATCCACAACAAGATTCATGTCCTGTCCCAGTGCCACGACCTCACCGGCAACAGCCTGCTGACCAGTTTCTATGTGGTCCGCGACCTGGTGGGCACGCCCTGGGCCGAGCTCAATTCCCGTGGCCGCCTGCTGTTCGTGGCTGGCCATCCGGAGCGTTTCGCCGATTCGGTGGTGACCGAGATCGTCGGTTATAGCGACGAGAATGGCGATTCGCCGTTCTGGGACGCCATCGGCCGCAACTTCTTCGACCTCAACTATGCCGAGGCCGAACGCCTGTGCGGCCTCAAGAGCCGGACCTTCCTGGCCGAGCTGATGCCGCACTACCCGATCTACGTGCCGCTGTTGCCGGACGCCGCCCAGGAAGCCATGGGCCAGGTGCATCCGCGGGCGCAGATCACCTTCGACATCCTGATGCGCGAAGGTTTCGAGACCGATCACTACATCGATATTTTCGACGGCGGCCCGACCCTGCATGCGCGGGTTTCCGGGATCCGCTCGATCGCCCAGAGCCGCGTGGTGCCGGTGAAGATCGGCGAGGCGCTCAAGGGCGGCGGTCGCCAGTACCTGGTCGCCAATGGCCAGTTGCAGGACTACCGCGCGGTGCTGCTGGAGCTGGACTACGCCCCCGGCAAGCCGGTGACCCTGGATCTGCAAGCAGCCGAGGCCCTGGGTGTCGGCGAAGGTGCCAGCGTGCGCCTGGTGGCGGTTTAACGGCGGCCTCCAGACCCTGGAAGGCCTGTCTGCAAAGCAGCGAGTTTCGCGGATGCCGTCAAAGGCGTCCGTCTGAGGAGATAGCATGATCGTTCGTCCCGTACGCAGCAGCGATTTACCCGCGCTGATCGACCTGGCCCGCAGCACTGGCACCGGCCTCACCACCTTGCCGGCCAACGAAGAGCGCCTGACCCATCGGGTCGGCTGGGCGGAAAAGACCTTTCGCGGTGAAGCCGAGCGTGGCGATGCGGACTACCTGTTCGTGCTGGAAGACGACAACGGCCGCGTGGTGGGGATTTCCGCCATCGCCGGTGCGGTCGGCCTGCGTGAGCCCTGGTACAACTTCCGGGTCGGCCTGACCGTCAGCGCCTCCCAGGAGCTGAACATCTACCGCGAGATCCCGACGCTGTTCCTGGCCAACGACCTGACTGGCAACTCCGAACTGTGCTCGTTGTTCCTGCATGCCGACTATCGCAGCGGTCTCAACGGCCGCATGTTGGCCAAGGCGCGGATGCTGTTCATCGCCGAGTTCCCGCAGCTGTTCGGCAACAAGATCATCGCCGAGATGCGTGGCATGTCCGACGAGCAGGGGCGTTCGCCATTCTGGGAAAGCCTGGGCCGGCACTTCTTCAAGATGGAATTCAGCCAGGCGGACTACCTCACCGGTGTCGGTAACAAGGCCTTCATCGCCGAACTGATGCCCAAGTTCCCGCTCTACACCTGCTTTCTTTCCGAGGACGCGCGCAACGTCATCGCCAAGGTCCACACCGACACCGAGCCGGCCCTGGCCATGCTCAAGAGCGAGGGTTTCAGCTACCAGGGTTATGTCGACATCTTCGATGCCGGCCCGGCGGTGGAGTGCGAGACCAGCAAGATCCGCGCGGTGCGCGACAGCCAGGCGCTGGTATTGGCCATCGGCACCCCGGGCGACGATGCCACGCCATTCCTGATCCACAACCGCAAGCGTGAGGAGTGCCGTATCACCGCGGCGCCGGCGCGCTTCGCCTCGGGCACCCTGGTGGTCGATCCGCTGACCGCCAAGCGCCTGCAACTCAACGCCGGCGACCAGGTCCGCGCGGTTCCGCTGTCTGCTTCTCGGGAGTCGAAATAATGAGCACGCTGTACATCGCCGGCCAATGGCTGGCCGGCCAGGGTGAAGCCTTCACCTCGGTCAATCCGGTGACCCAGGAGGTCATCTGGTCCGGCAACGGTGCAACACCTGCGCAGGTGGACAGCGCAGTACAAGCTGCACGCCAGGCATTCCCGGCCTGGGCCAAGCGTTCCCTGGAGGAGCGCATCGGCGTGCTCGAAGCCTTCGCTGCCGGCCTCAAGGCCCGTGCCGACGAACTGGCCCGCTGCATTGGCGAGGAAACCGGCAAGCCGTTGTGGGAAGCGACCACGGAAGTGACCAGCATGGTCAACAAGATCGCCATCTCGGTGCAGAGCTACCGTGAACGCACCGGCGAGAAGAGCGGCCCGCTGGGCGACGCCACTGCCGTGCTGCGGCACAAGCCCCATGGCGTGGTGGCGGTGTTCGGCCCCTACAACTTCCCTGGTCACCTGCCCAATGGCCACATAGTGCCGGCGCTGCTGGCGGGTAACAGCGTGCTGTTCAAGCCCAGCGAGCTGACGCCCAAGGTCGCCGAGCTGACGGTCCAGTGCTGGATCGAGGCCGGCCTGCCGGCGGGCGTGCTCAACCTGTTGCAGGGCGCCCGGGAAACCGGAATCGCCTTGGCCGCCAACCCGGGGATCGATGGCCTGTTCTTCACCGGTTCCAGCCGTACCGGCAACCACCTGCACCAGCAGTTCGCCGGTCGCCCGGACAAGATCCTGGCCCTGGAGATGGGCGGGAACAACCCGCTGGTGGTGGACCAGGTCGCGGACCTGGATGCGGCGGTGTACACCATCATCCAGTCCGCCTTCATCTCGGCTGGCCAGCGCTGCACCTGTGCCCGTCGCCTGCTGGTGCCGACCGGCGCCTGGGGCGACTCTCTGCTGGCGCGCCTGGTGGCGGTCAGCTCGAGCATCGAGGTGGGTGCCTTCGACCAGCAACCGGCGCCGTTCATGGGCTCGGTGATCTCCCTGGGCGCCGCCCAGTCACTGCTGGATGCCCAGCGCCAGTTGTTGGCCAATGGCGCCGTGGCCTTGCTGGAGATGACCCAACCCCAGGCCCAGGCCGCACTGCTGACCCCGGGGATCCTGGATGTCACCGCGGTGGCCGAGCGACCTGACGAGGAGCTGTTCGGGCCGTTGTTGCAGGTGATCCGCTACGCTGATTTCGATGGCGCCATCGCCGAGGCCAACAACACCCAGTACGGCCTGGCGGCCGGCTTGCTGTCGGATTCCGAAGAGCGCTACCAGCAGTTCTGGCTGCAGAGCCGGGCCGGGATCGTCAACTGGAACAAGCAGTTGACCGGCGCCGCCAGCAGCGCGCCATTCGGTGGCGTGGGAGCCTCGGGCAACCATCGGGCCAGCGCCTATTACGCGGCGGACTACTGCGCGTATCCGGTCGCGTCCCTGGAGACTCCGAGCCTGGCCTTGCCGGGAGCGCTGACCCCGGGCGTGCGCCTGGATTGATGAGATGCCGTGGTGCGCCCCTGGTGCTCCACGGCAGCGGCTGCAAACAGCGGTGGGGCGTCGATGAGGCCGCTGCCGCAGGCTGCGAACGTCTTTTGAAACGGGCGTCGGCGGCCTCAAGACCTGTACTGATATCGATGCCTATAACAAGCAGATTCGTGGAGCCTCGCTGATGAAATCCTATGAAGTCAATTTTGACGGTCTAGTGGGGCCGACCCATAACTACGGCGGTTTGTCCTACGGCAACGTCGCCTCCCAGAGCAACAGCCAGCAGGGCTCCAATCCCAAGGAAGCGGCGCTGCAGGGCCTGGCGAAGATGAAGGCGCTGATGGACATGGGTTTCCAGCAGGGTGTGCTCGCCCCGCAGGAGCGTCCGGACGTGGCCGCGCTGCGCAGCCTGGGTTTTGCCGGGAGCGATGCGCAGGTCATCCAGCAGGCGGCCAAGCAGGCCATGCCGTTGCTGGTCGCCAGTTGCTCGGCTTCGAGCATGTGGGTGGCCAACGCCGCCACCGTGAGCCCGAGCGCCGACACCGCCGACGGCCGCGTGCACTTCACCGCCGCCAACCTCAACTGCAAGTACCACCGCAGCATCGAGCACCCGACCACCAGCCGGGTGCTGAGGGCGATGTTCGCCGACCAGAAGCGCTTCGCCCACCACGCCGCCCTGCCGGCAGTGGCGCAGTTCGGTGACGAAGGCGCGGCCAACCACACGCGCTTCTGCCGTGACTACGGCCAGGCTGGCGTCGAGTTCTTCGTCTTCGGTCGCAGTGCCTTCGACAATCGCTACCCGACGCCACAGAAGTACCCGGCGCGCCAGACCCTGGAAGCGTCCCAGGCCGTGGCCCGGCTGCATGGCCTGGACGAGGACGGAGTGGTCTACGCCCAGCAGAACCCGGCGGTGATCGACCAGGGCGTGTTCCATAACGACGTGATCGCCGTGGGCAACGGCGAGGTGCTGTTCTACCACGAGGACGCCTTCCTCGAGACCGGCAAGCTGCTGGTCGAACTGCAGGCCAAGCTGGGCAAGCGTGGCGGTAACTTCCAGGCGGTCTGCGTGCCGCGCTCCCAGGTGACGGTGGAGGACGCAGTGCGTTCCTACCTGTTCAACAGCCAGCTGTTGTCTCGTGCCGATGGCAGCATGCTGCTGATCGTGCCGGAAGAGTGCCGTAACAACGAGCGGGTCTGGCAATACCTGCAAAACCTCACCAGCTCCGGTGGCGTGATCCGTGAAGTGAAGGTCTTCGATCTCAAGCAAAGCATGCAGAACGGCGGTGGCCCGGCATGCCTGCGCTTGCGCGTGGCGCTCAACGAGTCCGAGCTGGCGGCGGTCAACCCTGGCGTGATCATGACCGCGCCGCTGTACGAGACCCTGACCCAGTGGGTCGGCAAGCATTACCGCGATCGTCTCACCGAAGCCGACCTGGCGGACCCGCAGTTGCTGGTCGAGTGTCGCACGGCATTGGATGAGCTGACGCAAATCCTTAGACTGGGCGCGGTTTATCCTTTCCAGATCAATTGACGGCCCGCACCCGGACGATCCGGGTGCGGTGCTTCACCCCAGACGAGAACCGACCCATGAGCGATACCCTGCAACTGATCCTTGAAGATGCCGAAGGCGCCCAACAGGAAACCTCCTGCACCCGTTTTGCGGTGCTGTGGCAAGGCAAGGAAGTGTGGATCCAGCAGGACGGCCGTGGCCAGTTGCTGATTGGCGTGGATGTGGAGGAGGGCGACGAGGAGTACGCCAGCCTGCTGTTGCGCCCTCTGGCGACCAACCTGGTCAGCCTGCAGTTGGAAATGGAGCCGGCCGACGCTGGCGACGACGATCACGTGCACGGCCCTGGCTGCGGCCACGCCCATTAAGGAACGCGTTTTATGCTCGCCCTCGGCAAACTGCTTGAACTGACCCTCGCCGGCCGTGAACCGGCAGAGAAGACTCAACTGACTGTCGACGGCGTGCGCATGCGCTGGCTAAGCGAGGGGGCGCTGGAAGTGCGCCCGCCCGAGGCGCGCGACAACGGCCTGGATCTGTTGTTGTCCGCCGGGATCCATGGCAACGAGACCGCTCCCATCGAGTTGCTCGACCGCCTGTTGCATGACATCGCCCGGGGCGACCTGAAACCCCGCACCCGTCTCCTGTTCCTGTTCGGCAACCCCGAGGCCATGCGCCGCGGCGAGCGTTTCGTCGAACAGGACGTCAATCGCCTGTTCAATGGCCGGCATGAGCAGAGCAGTGGGCATGAGGCCCTGCGCGCCTGTGAGCTGGAGCGCCTGGCGGCGAGCTTCTTCAGCCTGCCGGGGCGCGAGCGCTTGCACTACGACTTGCACACGGCCATTCGCGGTTCGAAGATCGAGCAGTTCGCCCTGTATCCGTGGAAGGACGGGCGCCAGCATTCACGCCGCCAGCTGGAGCGCCTGCGGGCCTGCGGCATGGAGGCGGTGCTGTTGCAGAACAAGCCTTCCATCGTGTTCAGCGCTTACACCTACGATCAACTGGGGGCCGAATCCTTCACCCTGGAGCTGGGCAAGGCCCGGCCGTTCGGGCAGAACCAGGGGGTCAACGTCGAGCGCCTGGAAACTCGCCTCAAGCAACTGATCGAGGGCAGCGAGCCACCTGCGGAGCAGGACAGCCTTGAAGGGTTGAAGTTGTTCAGTGTCTCTCGGGAAGTGATCAAGCACAGCGACAGCTTTCAACTGCACTTGCCGGCGGACGTGGAGAACTTTTCCGAGCTGGAGATGGGTTACCTGCTGGCCGAGGACATCGCCCAGACCCGCTGGGTCATCGAGGAGAAGGGGGCGCGGATCATTTTCCCCAATCCCAAGGTCAAGAATGGCCTGCGTGCCGGGATCCTGATCGTACCGGCCACGGCCGATGGCCTGGGCTGATACTGCTAGTCAGCAGGGTTGACCGCCATCGCGGGCAACCCTGTTGCAGCCCTTACACCGCGACTGCGCGTTGTTCGTTACGGCGCAGGGCGCGAGTCTTGTTCAGGGTGTCGGCGCAGGTGATGGCCGCCTCCCGCCCCTTGACCACGAAGTGTTCGAAGAAGAACTTCTGGTGTTCTTCCCCCGCATGGAAATGATGGGGGGTCAGCACCACCGAGAACACCGGCACTTCGGTTTCCAATTGCACCTGCATCAGCCCGTTGATCACCGCCTGGCCGACGAAGTCGTGACGGTAGATGCCACCGTCCACCACCAGGCCGGCAGCGACGATCCCGGTATAGCGACCGGACTTGGCCAGCAGCTTGGCTTGCAACGGGATTTCGAAGGCGCCGCCGACCTCGAAGCAGTCGATATCGCTTTCCTGATAGCCCTGGGCGAGCATTTCGTTGATGAAGCCCTGGCGGCTCTGGTCGACGATCTCCTTGTGCCAGCAGGCCTGGACGAAGGCGACGCGTTCGTTGGGGTGGTGTTTGCTTTTGCTATCGATAGCAGAGAGTTGCATCTGTTCTGACTCCTGTTTGTATGAAAAACAGGGCATGCATGAATCGAATGGGATTCAAGGGTGCGCGCAAGACCCGCGTGGTTCTCCCACGACGGTTCGGCAGCGGCCCTTCGGCGCTAATCCCGTTCTCTCTTCATCCGGACTATGACCGTCGGCCCCGGGATCACACCGGGTCTGCTGACCTTGTCATCACCTGCAGGCAAGCTGCCGATGGTGCCAAGCGCTCGCGGGCTATGCACATTGCGCGCAATTACCGCCGGTGGGGAATTGCACCCCGCCCTGAGAACGTTTGCCCGTGGCGTTGGCCCGGGCGGTGGATTTTTAACACAGTCTGCCCAGGAAAACATCGTACCTTTTGGTTCTTGTCGGATTTTTCGTGCTCAGGATCAGTTTTTTCTAAAGTTGTTGCTTGATTATTCGGGGGTGAGACGGCAGTAATTCATGTCCGAAAGGGAATTCCCTGTCTTAACCGGGCCTGAGGGTCCAGCAGCGAGGCCAGATGTGATGAGCGTGATCGATCTTCGTAGTGACACCGTGACCCAGCCGACTCCCGGCATGCTCGATGCCATGGCCAGCGCCCGCACCGGGGACGACGTGTACGGCGAGGATCCGACGGTCAACCAGTTGGAAGCCGAGCTGGCCCGGCGCCTGGGGTTCGCCGCGGCGCTGTTCGTGCCCTCCGGCACCATGAGCAACCTGTTGGCGTTGATGGCCCACTGCGACCGTGGCGACGAATACATCGTCGGGCAGCAGGCCCATACCTACAAATACGAGGGCGGCGGCGCGGCGGTGCTGGGCTCGATCCAGCCGCAGCCGCTGGAGGTCCAGGCCGATGGTTCGCTGGACCTGGGCCAGGTGGCGGCGGCGATCAAACCCGACGATTTCCATTTCGCCCGCACCCGCCTGCTGGCCCTGGAAAACACCATGCAAGGCAAGGTGCTGCCGCTGGCCTACCTGGCCCAGGCACGCGCCTTCAGTCGCGAGCACGGCCTGGCCCTGCACCTGGACGGGGCCAGGCTGTACAACGCGGCCGTGCAACTGGGCGTCGATGCACGGCTGATCAGCGAACACTTCGACTCGGTGTCGGTGTGCCTGTCCAAGGGCCTGGGGGCACCGGTGGGCTCGGTGTTGTGCGGTTCCAGCGAGCTGATCGGCAAGGCCCGGCGCCTGCGCAAGATGGTCGGTGGCGGCATGCGCCAGGCCGGTGGATTAGCGGCCGCTGGCCTGTACGCCCTGGATCATCAGGTGCAGCGCCTGGCGGACGACCATGCCAACGCCCGTTTGCTGGCCGAAGGTTTGCGCGAGGTGGGCTACAGCGTCGAGCCGGTACAAACCAACATGGTCTATGTGCAACTGGGCGAGCGAGCCGCAGCCCTCAAGGCCTTTGCCGGTGAGCGGGGCGTGCGTTTGAGCGCCGCGCCGCGGATGCGCCTGGTGACCCACCTGGACGTCGATCGCGGGCAAATCGACCAAGTGGTGGGCACCTTTGCCGAGTTTTCCCGTAAGTGACAGTGTTCTCCGTCCAATTGACTGTTTGTATCGTACAAACACGCTGTACCAAGTGATTAACGCCGATATAATGCGGCCCTTTGCCGTCGTTTCGTCTGTTGACGTTGCGCACAGGCCTTTGGCCGCAGTCTCCGTGGAAGAACCTAATGAAAAGCGCAGAAATCCGTGAAGCCTTCCTCCGCTTCTTCGAAGAGCAGGGCCACACCCGTGTAGCCTCCAGCTCCTTGATCCCAGGCAACGACCCAACCCTGCTGTTCACCAACGCGGGGATGAACCAGTTCAAGGACTGCTTCCTGGGCCAGGAAAAGCGCGCGTACACCCGCGCTGTCAGCAGCCAGAAGTGCGTCCGCGCCGGTGGCAAGCACAACGACCTGGAAAACGTCGGTTACACCGCCCGTCACCACACCTTCTTCGAGATGCTGGGCAACTTCAGCTTCGGCGACTATTTCAAGCGTGACGCCATCACCTTCGCCTGGACCTTCCTGACTTCCGAGAAGTGGCTGAACCTGCCGAAGGAAAAGCTCTGGGTCACCGTCTACGCCACCGACGACGAGGCCTACGACATCTGGACCAAGGAAGTCGGGGTGCCGGCCGAGCGCATGGTGCGCATCGGTGACAACAAGGGCGCACCCTACGCCTCCGACAACTTCTGGACCATGGGCGACACCGGTCCTTGCGGCCCTTGCACCGAGATCTTCTACGATCACGGCGCCGATATCTGGGGCGGCCCACCCGGCTCGCCGGAAGAAGACGGCGACCGCTACATCGAGATCTGGAACAACGTCTTCATGCAGTTCAACCGCACCGCCGACGGCGTGCTGCACCCGCTGCCAGCGCCGTCGGTGGATACCGGCATGGGCCTGGAGCGTGTCAGTGCCGTATTGCAGCACGTGCATTCGAACTACGAGATCGACCTGTTCCAGAACCTGCTGGCCGCCGCGGCCAAGGCGATCGGTTGCAGCAACGACGGCCAGGCCTCGCTGAAAGTGGTGGCCGACCACATCCGCTCCTGCGGTTTCCTGATTGCCGATGGCGTACTGCCGTCCAACGAAGGTCGCGGCTATGTGCTGCGCCGGATCATTCGCCGCGCTTGCCGCCACGGCAACAAGCTGGGCGCCAAGGGCAGCTTCTTCTACCAGATCGTCGCCGCGCTGGTGGCCGAGATGGGCGAAGCCTTCCCTGAGCTCAAGAGCCAGCAGGCGCATATCGAGCGCGTGCTCAAGGTTGAAGAAGAACAGTTCGCCAAGACCCTGGAGCAGGGCCTGCGCATCCTCGAGCAGGACCTGGCCGAACTCAAGGGCAGCGTGGTTCCGGGCGATGTGGTGTTCAAGCTCTATGACACCTACGGCTTCCCCATGGACCTGACCGGTGACATCGCCCGCGAGCGCAACCTGACCCTGGACGAGGAAGGTTTCGAGCGCGAGATGGAAGCCCAGCGCGTGCGCGCTCGTTCCGCCAGCTCTTTCGGCATGGACTACAACAGCCTGGTCAAGGTCGATGTGGCTACCGAGTTCACCGGTTATCAGGCCACCAGCGGTGCGGCCAAAGTGGTCGCTCTCTATAAGGATGGGCAATCGGTCGACGTGCTGGGCGAAGGCGAGGAGGGCGTGGTGATCCTCGACCAGACGCCGTTCTATGCCGAATCCGGCGGCCAGGTTGGCGACTGCGGGTTCCTGACGGCTGGCAATGCGCGTTTCGATGTACGCGACACCACCAAGACCGGTGGTGCCTTCCTGCATCACGGCGTGTTGGCCCAGGGTAGCCTGAGCGTTGGCGCCTCGGTTGAAGCGCAGGTCGACGCCGACGTGCGTCATGCCACTTCGCTGAACCACTCGGCTACCCACTTGCTGCACGCGGCCTTGCGTCAGGTGTTGGGCGAGCATGTGCAGCAGAAAGGCTCGCTGGTGGACAGCCAGCGCCTGCGCTTCGACTTCAGTCACTTCGAAGCGATCAAGCCAGAGCAGATCAAGGCGCTGGAAGACATCGTCAACGCCGAGATCCGCAAGAACACCGCGGTGGAAACCGAAGAAACCGATATCGACACCGCCAAGAAGAAGGGCGCCATGGCGCTGTTCGGCGAGAAGTATGGCGATAGCGTGCGTGTGCTGAGCATGGGCGGCGACTTCTCGGTCGAGTTGTGCGGTGGTATCCACGCCAACCGCACCGGCGACATCGGCCTGTTGAAGATCACCAGCGAAGGTGGCGTGGCCTCCGGCGTGCGGCGTATCGAGGCAGTCACCGGCGCTGCGGCCCTGGCCTACCTCAATGCCGGGGAAGAGCAGCTCAAGGAAGCGGCGGTCCTGGTCAAGGGCAGCCGTGACAACCTGATCGACAAGCTGTCGGCGGTGCTGGAGCGCAACCGTCTGCTGGAGAAACAACTCGAGCAGCTGCAAGCCAAGGCCGCCGCTGCGGCCGGTGATGACCTGTCGGCCCAGGCCCAGGACGTCAAGGGCGTGAAGGTGCTGGCTGCACGTCTCGATGGCCAGGACGGCAAGGCGCTGCTGGCGCTGGTGGATCAGTTGAAAAACAAACTCGGTCGCGCAGTGATCCTGCTCGGCAGTGTCCATGAGGAAAAGGTCGTGCTGGTTGCTGGCGTAACCAAGGACCTGACTGGCCAACTCAAAGCCGGTGATTTGATGAAGCAGGCCGCTGCGGCAGTGGGCGGTAAGGGCGGTGGTCGTCCAGACATGGCACAAGGTGGCGGCGTCGACGCTGCTGCGCTGGATGCCGCGCTGGCCCTGACCGTGCCCTTTGTCGAGCAAGGCATTTAAGGCGCCGACCGGACCCGCCGTCTAGTGGCGGGTCCTTGCGCTGCGCAGTTTGATTGTTTAACGGGCGCCCCTTGACGGGCTGAGGCGGCTTAGAAAATGGCTTTGATCGTACAGAAATTTGGCGGCACTTCGGTCGGCTCTATCGAGCGGATCGAGCAGGTTGCCGACAAGGTGAAGAAGTTCCGCGAAGCTGGCGACGACCTGGTGATCGTGTTGTCGGCTATGAGTGGCGAAACCAACCGCCTGATCGATCTGGCCAAGCAGATCAGTGGCGAAGCCCCACCGGTTCCCCGTGAGCTGGATGTGATCGTGTCCACCGGTGAGCAGGTGACTATCGCCTTGCTGGCCATGGCGCTGATCAAGCGTGGTATCCCGGCGGTGTCCTATACCGGCAACCAGGTACGCATCCTGACCGACAGCGCGCACACCAAGGCGCGGATCCTGCAGATCGATGACCAGAAGATCCGCACCGACCTCAAGGCCGGTCGTGTGGTCGTGGTGGCCGGTTTCCAGGGGGTCGACGAGCACGGCAATATCACTACCCTGGGGCGTGGCGGTTCCGACACTACCGGTGTGGCCCTGGCGGCGGCCTTGAAGGCCGACGAGTGCCAGATCTATACCGATGTGGATGGCGTCTACACCACCGATCCGCGCGTGGTGGCCAGGGCTCAGCGCCTGGACAAGATCACCTTCGAAGAAATGCTGGAAATGGCCAGCCTGGGTTCCAAGGTGTTGCAGATCCGTGCGGTCGAGTTCGCCGGCAAGTACAACGTTCCGCTGCGCGTGTTGCACAGCTTCCAGGAGGGTCCGGGCACCCTCATTACTATTGATGAAGAGGAATCCATGGAACAGCCGATCATTTCCGGCATCGCTTTTAACCGCGATGAAGCCAAGCTGACTATCCGTGGCGTGCCAGACAATCCTGGCGTGGCCTTCAAGATTCTTGGCCCTATCAGCGCAGCGAACATCGAAGTCGACATGATCGTGCAGAACGTTTCGCACGATAACACCACCGATTTCACCTTCACTGTGCACCGCAACGACTACCTGGCTGCCCAGAACGTGCTGGAAAATACCGCGCGTGAAATCGGTGCCCGGGAAGTGGTTGGCGATACCGATATCGCCAAGGTCTCCATCGTCGGTGTCGGCATGCGTTCCCATGCGGGCGTAGCCAGCCGGATGTTCGAGGCGCTGGCCAAGGAGAGCATCAATATCCAGATGATCTCCACTTCCGAGATCAAGGTTTCGGTCGTGATCGAAGAGAAATACCTGGAGCTGGCGGTACGTGCCCTGCACACCGCCTTCGAGCTCGACGCGCCAGCCCGACAGGGCGAGTGACGCGTGTTTGAAAGGGGCGCGGTCTGACCGCGCCCTTTGTGTTTTTGATCGGCGTGGAAGAAAGCTGTTCTTTCGTCCACGCTAGTCAATACTTAGGCGTGTAGGACTACTGC
Source organism: Pseudomonas sp. KCJK8993 (assembly GCF_046230915.1). Classification (NCBI taxonomy): domain Bacteria; kingdom Pseudomonadati; phylum Pseudomonadota; class Gammaproteobacteria; order Pseudomonadales; family Pseudomonadaceae; genus Pseudomonas; species Pseudomonas sp. KCJK8993. Next base: position 22,613 of record NZ_JBJJLO010000045.1, on the reverse strand, counting down.
CGACCCGGTTGTAGGCCAACACCCTTTTTTTTGCAGACTGTAGTCCCTGAAATGTAATGCGTGAGGAGAAAGGTATGTTGATTCTGACTCGTCGGTGCGCAGAAAGCTTGATCATCGGTGATGGCGAAATCACCGTGACGGTGCTCGGCGTCAAAGGTAATCAAGTGCGTATTGGTGTCAACGCCCCCAAAGAAGTGGCGGTCCACCGTGAGGAAATCTACCTGCGGATCAAGAAAGAGAAGGACGAAGAACCAAGCCATTAATTTTTCTCGTTTTTTTTGTTTGCAAACGGGGAGAAAGGTGGTTAATATACGCCCCGTGTTGCGGAGAGCTGGCCGAGTGGCCGAAGGCGCTCCCCTGCTAAGGGAGTACACCTCAAAAGGGTGTCGGGGGTTCGAATCCCCCGTTCTCCGCCATTATTTGCTTAGTACGTTGTAATCTGGCTTTTTCTGTAACTTATTGAATTTACTAGAAAAAGTGCTTAACAAGATGATTCGACGGGCTATAATGCGGCGCAACAAATGCACTCGTAGCTCAGCTGGATAGAGTACTCGGCTACGAACCGAGCGGTCACAGGTTCGAATCCTGTCGAGTGCACCATTTAAGAGTTGCTTATAGCAATATGAGCAACTCGGCTCTAACCAGTTGTGATCTGGTCTAAAAACACAAATGCACTCGTAGCTCAGCTGGATAGAGTACTCGGCTACGAACCGAGCGGTCACAGGTTCGAATCCTGTCGAGTGCACCATTTAAGAGTTAGTTGTAGAAATATGAATAACTCGGCTCTAACCAGTTGTGGTCTGGTCTAAAAACACAAATGCACTCGTAGCTCAGCTGGATAGAGTACTCGGCTACGAACCGAGCGGTCACAGGTTCGAATCCTGTCGAGTGCACCATATATCAGAAGGCCCGTATCGCAAGATACGGGCTTTTTGTTTTTGCAGCTTTATCTTTTCTCTTGCCTGTGCGTTCGGAACGGCTTGTCTTCTCGGTAGTCGAATTTCCTGCGCGGCGGCATGTCGGCGGACTTTTTTCTCCATCCGTGTGTTTTCTTTTTCTGCCAAGGCGTCGCAGTCCCATAGATTCGGGCGCTGCTCAGGTTTATGTCGCAAGCGCTTGTTCTTGCCGCGATTTTTTAACGTTTAAAACCGCCAGGCGGTGTATGATTGCGCCCGTCAGCCCCGCCGGGGCTTGTGGAATATCTCCATGGACTTACCCAGTAGTTACTCAGTATCTCGTTTTCACAATCATGAACTGACTGATTGATCCTTCCGGCGTGCTCCTCTGCTGGGAGTGGAGTTCGCCTATGACCGAAGTAGAAGTAAAGAAAACGCAGGAAAGCCTGCAGGATCGCTTGGCTCAAGTCGTTGAGCTGCTGCAGCGCCAGCGGGTGGTCGAAGACCTGACGCACCGTCAGGAAGGCCATCACCATGACCGGGTAGAAAACCTGGTCCATCGGCAGAATCTCGTCGAGTTGCAGCGCAAGCTCGATGACCTGCACTCTGCCGACGTCGCTTACATTCTCGAAGCCTTGCCCCTGGAAGAGCGCCTAACCGTCTGGCAGTTGGTCAAGGCCGAGCGTGATGGCGACATCCTCCTCGAAGTATCCGACTCCGTACGTGAAACCCTGATCGCCGATATGGACGATCATGAACTCCTGGCTGCGGCCAAGGAGATGGACGCTGACGAACTTGCTGACCTGGCTCCCGAGCTGCCGCGAGACGTTGTCCATGAGCTGATGGAGGCCCTCGATGGCCAGCAGCGTGAGCGTGTCCGCTCCGCGCTGTCCTATGACGAGGAGCAAGTTGGTGCGCTGATGGACTTCGAGATGGTGACCATCCGTGAGGATGTCAGCCTTGAAGTGGTCCTGCGTTACCTGCGTCGCCTGAAGGAGTTGCCTGGCCATACCGACAAGCTGTTCGTGGTCGACTACGACGGCGTGCTCAAGGGGGTCCTGCCGATCAAGCGGCTGCTGGTCAATGATCCGGAAAAGCAGGTTGCGGAGGTCATGGCCAGCGATCCGGTGAGCTTTCACCCCGATGAAGACGCCTACGATGCAGCCCAGGCCTTCGAACGTTATGACTTGATTTCGGCCCCGGTGGTCGACAAGAACGACAAGCTGATCGGCCGTTTGACCATCGACGAAATGGTCGACCTGATTCGTGAGGAGAGCGAAAGCGAAGTCCTCAACATGGCCGGTCTGCGTGAAGAGGAAGATATCTTCGCCTCGGTCTGGAAATCCTTGCGCAACCGTTGGGCCTGGCTGGCTATCAACCTGATCACGGCATTCCTGGCCTCGCGGGTGATCGGTTTGTTCGAAGGCTCCATCGAGAAGCTGGTGGCACTGGCAGCATTGATGCCCATCGTGGCAGGTATCGGTGGCAACTCGGGGAACCAGACCATCACCATGATCGTCCGGGCGATGGCCCTGGACCAGGTCAGTACTGGTAACACCTCGCGCCTGATGCGCAAGGAGCTGGCGGTAGCCTTGATCAACGGCCTGATCTGGGGCGGGGTGATCGGTGCCGTGGCCTACATGCTGTACGGTAGTTGGTCGCTGGGAGTGGTCATGACAGCGGCAATGACCCTGAACTTATTGCTTGCGGCCCTGATGGGGGTGCTGATCCCGATGACCCTGGCGCGTCTGGGGCGAGATCCAGCCATGGGAGCCAGCGTGATGATCACTGCGATGACCGACAGCGGTGGTTTTTTCATCTTTCTCGGCCTGGCGACGATCTTCCTGCTCTGAATCCTTGGCTATCAATTTCCCGACGAAGCGCCCCGATGGCGCTTCGTTGCTTTCAGTCAGGCAAAAAAAAGCCAGCGGCTAGGCTGGCTCTAGCTTTCAGGGCAAAATCAGCTGGCGTCTGCGGCCATTTCTGCGTCATGTGCAATCAGCGAAACCAGGGCGTTTTGCTGGCGATGTGAAAGTTGGCGGAAACGTTGAAGCAGCTCGCGTTCATGCAAGGACAGTTCTGGGCTGTCCAGGCGCATGCTCAGCTCTTCACCCAAGGCACCTTCCTGAATAAGACTCTGCTCCAGGCGTGCGATGATTTCGGAGTTCATGCTGCGATGATGGTTGCGAGCCACCTCGGCAATGCGTTCACGCATCCCGTCGGGCAGACGTACGACGAACTTGTCAGCCGTACGGCTGGAATAAATTGCCTGTTTCAATGGGCGCATATATTTAACCGGTTAGTTCAGGGGAGCGGTTCTCGGAATTGGCCGCGGGCTGTTTTTTAGGACAAGCCTGATTGCCAAATGTTCAACCTGAATTGTTAAGAGGCCCGCATCATGCCTCAAAATTGCCAGATCATTGGCGTCAATTCTGTGACAAATATTGGACTGGATAAAGGCGTTATGCCAGCACCAATTATCAGAAATGCGGACTGGTTTGAAAAGATCGCTGATCCGCATTGTTGGCCGCAATCTCTCGCCCGGCGGGAGTGGCAGTGCACTAGCGAAGGTGCATGCGCTGCGTATGGGTCTGGTGATCCCTACCTATTGAAGGATAGTGGCAAATGGCCGATTTTCTAGTTGCCCCGAGCGGACCTCGCACTCATGTCGGGTAGACTCATTTACCTCATGGGCCCCTCGGGGGCCGGCAAGGACAGCCTGATCGATGCCGCCAGGCAACCACTGGCAGAGGTGGGCTGCGAAGTGGCGAGGCGGGTCATCACCCGTTCTACCGAGTCGGTGGGCGAGAGCGCCGAGGAAGTCAGCGCCGAGGAGTTCGAGCGCCGTGTGGCCTCGGGAGCATTCGCCTTGTCCTGGCGAGCGAATGGCCTGGGTTATGGCATTTCGCTGCAAATCGACCAGTGGTTGAATCAGGGGCGACATGTGTTGGTCAACGGCTCCCGAGGTTATCTGCCGCAGGCTCGGGTGCGCTATGGCGACCTGCTGCCCATTGTGCTTACCGTGGATACCCAGGTGTTGCGCCAGCGGTTGCTGCTGCGGGGACGGGAAGGTGCGGTGGAGATCGAGAACCGCTTGAGGCGCAACGAGTTGTTCGTCAATGAGGTATGGCTCGACGAGGGGCAGGTGGTGCGCCTGGACAACTCACAAGAATTGTCGTCCACCGTCCAGCATCTATTGGAGATATTGCGTCAGCATGGGATCAGCGCAGGACTGGGTCGAACTTGATCTTGCGCCCGGCAATCAGGGCCAACAGCAACAGGCTGGAGAACACGCCGCAGGCTGCCAGGCATATCCAGCTGAAGGCGCCTTCGGGTAAAGCCATGGCCGCCATGGCGCTGAGCATTACCAGGACAAGCAGGCTTTTGGCTGCGGTGGACATGAATATCTCCTGATCAGAATACCCAGCGCTCGCTCAGTAGCTCCGCCGGTGGTTGCGGGGCCTCTCCGGTAGCGGTCTGGGTCATGGTCCCGGGCAGGGCCTGGGTATTGAGGACGGCCAGTTGTGCGCTCAGGCCCTGGCTGTGATGGTTGACGCTAGGCCCACCGGTGACGCTGTCCTGCGGTAGAAAGTGAAAAGCCACCAGCACGGCAATGGCTGTCGCATTCAAGAGAAACAGGACGCTGTTCATGGGCATCATCTCCGCAGTGTTTATCCATGGATAAAGCAGGCTGCGTGCCAACAGTGTATATGTCATTAAATCCTTTAAAAACAACTGGTTGGCTTTTGTTTTTCGGATGTGTGAGTTGCATTTTGCAATGATGGCTTTTTGCATTGATGCAATTTGCACGATCCCCGCTATCCAGGCCTGTGGCTCCCTGTAAAAACCCCTACCGATGACATGACAAATACGGCGCCGGCCGTTAACATGCACGCCGTCCTTTGTGCCGTATCAGGCACTTACCTCCGGGTCTCAGTAGCTCAATTGGATAGAGCATCCCCCTCCTAAGGGGAAGGTTGGCAGTTCGAACCTGCCCTGGGACACCATATCTCCCTTCTTTATCGTTTCTCCGCCGGTTTCGGTCGATGTATCACGAGCCAGGCATCTTTTTATGTGCCATGCCGTGCATCAACACCATGGCGATCAGTTGCATGAGTCCCCAGAAGCGTTCGTCCGGCAGGTTCGGGCTGGCTTGAGTCAAGGTCGTGATTAGAAGTGTTGCGTGATACATGTACGTGTCCTCCATTTCTTGCGGGCATGAAAAAGCCCCAGGACACTCAGCGTGCCTGGGGCCGTTCGGCGCTTGATTTATCTATAGTGCAACTTAAACCTGCGGGTTCTATGTCTCACATGTGAGACTGCCAACAGTGAGGGTTCTCCCGGCCTTCACTCGGTTACCGGGCTGAATGCCGGCAAACCCTGCCACGCTACTTTGGCCCAGGCGCCGCCCTCTGGTGCGAGCAATTGCTTGAGGCTGTCCTCGTTGAAGGTGCTTCCCAGGGCGTCCGCCCTGAAAGCGGCCACCCATTGCCGGCGCCCCAGCATGAAGGCCTGGCCGAAGTCTTCCCAGCTGTCGAAGCAATCCTGGGCCCGCTGGGCATTGAGCAACATGATGCGCCAGCCGCTATCGGCCTCCAGCCAGCCCATCAGCGTTGCGCACCGGACGAAGAATGCGCTGCGCACGCAGGCGAAGGCGACGGCGGCTCGTGGATCGTCGCTGGCGTTCAGGCCATGCAGGTCGATACGAAACCACTGGCGTTCCAGGGTGGAGTTCAGGTGGTTGCGAACTTCATCGTCGCTGGCATTGCTGCGAAAGCCGATCTGGTGGAGCAGCGGAGCCCTGAGGGTGTCCCTGGCCTGATCGGCGAAGTAGGTGGTCTCGGGATCGAAGAACCCGGTCATGCCTGTGGCATCCACCATGGGTTGCGCCAGCGTCAGGGCCCAGCGCTTGCGTGGGGTGAAGACCACCAGGGAGGTGGGGCTGGAGCGGCGGCGTAGGTAACCCCAGACCACCCAGGCGCCGAATAGGAAGCCAATGACGGTCAGCATGCTTTGCCTCGCTGCCTGTTGGCTTGCCAGCTGCAGATGGACTCGGCCTGGGCCGGGGACATGTCTTTCCATGGCACGCCTTCGGTGCGATACAACGGGTCCTCCAGGCGGGGCTGCGGCCAAGGGCTTTTCTTGTAGACATGCCGGATGGCGTAGCGGACGGCCGGGGCATCGGGTTCGTTTTCCAGCAACAGGTCGCACTGGCGAGCCGCCACCAGCCACTGGACCATGGGCGATGGCGAGTCCAGTCGCGAGAACAGCTGTGGGTAACGCGATACCAGGCGTGTCTGGGCCTCGGGCTCACTGACTTCTGCGATGTGCAGCCAGCCGGTTTCGGTACGCACGACACCGATGGCGATGCAGTCGTCCGGCGTCTGTTGGTCGGTACCTAGGGTATTGAGGAACAGCAGCAGGTCATGGAAGTAGCGCTCGACGGGTGGGCGGTTCTGCTTGCCCTTGACCTGTTCCACGGTCAGCGCGCCGCTGCCCTGGACAATCAGGCTGACCGTGATGTGGGGCTGGCCCTGGGCATCGCGCAGGCTGAAGACCCGCATGGCCTGTTGTTCCACGGCCTCGGCGTAGCGCTCGCCATAGCCGCCGGTCAAGGCCCGGCGGTTGGCGAATTGCCCCAGGCAATGGCGCATCACATAGCTTTCAAACGCCATCTCGGCTCGCAGCAGCGGGCTGTCGCTGCGCATTTCCACCCAGGTGTGCTCGGCGCAGGTCACTGTGACCTGCAAGGCATCGGCCGAACTCTGGCGCCAGCCCTGGTCGACCCGGGCCGCCATTTGCGCATGTTCCTTCTCCCACAGCGCCAGGGCCTGGGGGCAGTTGATGCGGTCGAGCTTGCCCTCCAGGGCCGTGCCCTTGCGTGACACCAGGAACTCCACCAGCCGGGCCTCTTGGGCCAACAACTGGGGTTGCGCCGGGTCGATCCACACCAGGGGGGCCGCACTGGCGCAGGCGTCAGCCTCCTGGGCCTTGGCGGCACTGAAGTATCCGGCTACCCAGGCCGGTAGCCCGGTGCTACCCAATACCTGGGCGGCGTCATCCAGGTCGTGGATGCGTCGTGCCGGTTCGAAGTTGCCAGCCAGGTGCCGGTAGAAGTGGTTGAGCAGCCAGCTTTGCACGGCAGCTTCGTCTTCCCGGGCCTGGCTGCGTTGCTTGATGCCACGCTTGATTTCATCGGCATTGAGCAGGTTGCGTGCGGCATAGCTGGAGCTGCGTTTGTCGGCGGCTACTTCCATAGCTGCCACCAGCTCTTCTTGGCGGCAGGGGCGGCAGGCGCCTGCAGTTCGGCCATGATCGACTCGATCCGGGTGCGGCATTGCACGTCGTAGTCTTTGCTCGGATCGCAAAGGGCCAGGGTCCGGGTGCAGTACTCGAGGGCTTCTTCGGTGCGTCCACGGGCCTTGAAGTAGTCCACCGAACAGGACATCACCGACACTTCGTTCATTTCCAGCACGCAGGGCTCATAGCGCTGCCACAGGCTGTCGGCGTTGTCCGGATGGGTAGGGGCCAGGTAACGCGCCAGCTTGATCCGGTCGAACAGCGCCGAGGAGTCCAACTGCTGGTCGCTGATCTCCTGGGCGGCCTGCCAGTTGAGCAGGCGTTCCAGCCAGATGAGGATTTCACTGTCGCGGTCCAGCGAGTACAGGGCATAGGCCACCGGGACGATGTAGTCCTCCGGATTGTGACGGCCGTAGCCGTAGTCCATCGAGAAATGCCACAGCTGCTCCGCGGCTTCGGCGATGCCCGGGTAGTCGTCCATGGCGATACGGGCGCTGAGCACGCCGTTGAAGTGCTCGGCGAAGGCACTGGCGGCAATGCCCCGCTGGTGCAGGTCGATGGCATCGGCGTAGCGCTGTTGCTCGTTGTAGCAGCGGTAGTTGATCGCCAGGTTGTTGCAGAGCATCGAGTACAGGTGGGCGCAGGCGTCGAACGGGTGGCCACTGCCGGTGGCGAAGTAGCGCTCCATATGAGCCTGCCCTTGCTCGTAGGCGTCTTTCTGGGCATGGCGCAGCAGCGAGTAGGCTTCGTCGCGAGCCTCGCTTGGCAGTTTGTCGGCCTCTGGTTCCGCCAATTCCTCCAGGGTCAGGGCGTAGTTGTAGGCGTGAATGCCGCTGGCCAGTTGTGGCCGGTACTGCTTCAGCGCCTCGATGATGCCCAGCTTGCGCACTTGGGCGACGAACAGCGCATAGGCACTACGGTTGTCGTGCAGGCGACCGGCCTCGATGGCTTGTTGCAGCAGCTCGACCTCGGTGGCTGCGTCGATCAGATTGCGGTCGGCGTCGTGCACCGCGGCCAGGCGCTTGATCCAGGGTTGCTCGGGATTGCGCCGCAGGGCTTCGTCCCGGGCTTCGGCGAACAACCGGTCGAGCTGCTCGAGGTCGTCGACCGCGGCATACAGGGCGGCCAGCAGCGGCGTGCTCGCCGGTTCCTCGGGGGGGATTGGCGGCAATGCCTCGAGGAATATTTGCAACAGCTCGCTGGTGACACAGGCGCGCATGATGCAGATCGGCCACCAGGCGTTGCGGTCTTCCGGGTCCTTGAGGCGCTCGAGAACCAGGCGCGCCACTGGCGGCCACATTTCCGATTGGCGGTCGTAGATATCCAGGAACGCCCGGTGGCCAGCCTCCTCCGTGCGTCCGGCTTCCTGCAGCCAGGGCAGTTCATACTCGATGAAGTTGTTGCCACCGCCACTGTCCAGGCTCATCGCCGCGACATGACAGATCTTCAGGGCGCCGTTCAGGTCGCCCTGGGCATGCAGGGAGCGGGCCGCCAGGCGTGCGATGTGCACGTCCCACTCGCGACGCTGGGGTTGCGACAGGCCGGCCGTGAGCTGGGCGATCGGCTGCTCGAACAGGGCCAGGCGCAGCGGGATGATTTCGATCAGCGAGTTGCCCAGCCACAGCCAGTCACCTTCGTCGATGTCCTGTTCGGGGCTGGCGTTGCGGATGACGTTGATCGCGTCCAGTGCGGCGGCGCGGGCTTGCTCGTCACGCTCGTGGCGCGCCAGTGCCAGGGCGCGGCGCCGATGCCGGTCGGCGTCGTCCCAGGCCCGCAGGGTGGCGCGTTCGGGGTTGATCACGGCCAGGGCGTAGCGCACTTCGATGGTCTTGAGCGCGACGTCGATACTGCCCATTTCCAACTGGTCGAAGATCCGGTAGCGCCGGTAGTACTCGACATCGAAGTCCAGGGTCTGGGTGGCCATCTGGTTGAGTTTTTCCAGCACCTGCAGCAGAACCGGCTCGTCATCCAGGTAGTTGGCGACTTGCAGGCGCAAGATATCCAGGTTGATCTGCAGCTCGTCCCGTGCCGCTTCACTTGAGGCTTGCAGCAGGGCGTCGCCGTCGCGATCGATGACGGCCCGGGCGGCAACCGAGTCGCCGGCCTGCATCCACAGGGTGTGCAGGCGAGCGATGGAGCCCAGGGAGTCGGCGAATAGAGGCTGTGCTTGCAACTGGGCCAGCAGGGTATCGGTGTCCTGCTCTTGTTGTTGCGCTTCGAGGCGGTCCATGAACTGTTCCAGTTCAATACCGGTAATCACACTGCTGTCCTGCGCCATCGTTAACTCCATTGGATAATGCTGTATGCATCCATCGATGCATCGGCTGGCAGAGCGACGTGTCTATGTCGCTGACGCCCTCCTCGGGTGCCTACCGACTTTTCGGCGCCTGGCCTGCAAAATCCGGTTGCTTGCCGCTGCGGAGCGGTGTGTCGCAGGCCGAGTGGTGCGCAGGCGAGAGCGATCGATGCTTCGAGGCGCGCACGCTAGCAGGTGAAGTTGCAGAATCCAAGATTTCCCGGGCCTTCCAAGACCATTTTCCGAAGGTTTTTACCGGTGTGGGGCAAATCGCGACAAGGACAGGCCAAGCCGCAATAAATGCTGTCGAGCGTCTATAAGGGAATGCTCGAACCGGCCGATAACCTGCAATGGACAATTGTGTTCCCAAGCGGCGACCTGCATCACAGGCTAGCCGCAAAGTGCTTGATAGCCTTCAGCCAGCCGCTATTATCTGCGCGCCGAGGGGCTGTGAAGCCGGGTGGGCCCTGGCGTCTTTGGATTGATCTTCTTATTTGCCTGGAATCTTCGATGCTGGCGTACCACCAAAAGAGCTTTTTGATCGTCGATGATTTCTCGGACTACCGCAGTTCGGTGCGTTCGATGTTGCGTGAGCTGGGCGTCAAGGACGTGGACACTGCCGACTCTGGCGAGCAGGCCCTGCGCATGTGCGCGCAGAAGCGCTATGACTTCATCTTGCAGGACTACCACCTGGGTGACGGCAAGAAAAACGGCCAGCAAGTGCTCGAGGACCTGATGATGGAAAAGCTCATCAGCCATGAAAGCGTGTTCCTCATGGTGACCGCCGAAAGCAGCCAGGCCATGGTGCTCAGCGCCCTGGAGCACGAGCCCGATGCCTACCTGACCAAACCGTTCAATCGCTCCGGCCTGGCCCAGCGCCTGGAGCGCCTGCAGCAACGCAAGACCTTGCTCAAGCCGATCCTCCAGGCGTTGGACCGGGGCAAACCGGTGGAAGTGCTCAACGCCTGTGTCACCCTGTGCAAGCAGGATCCGCGTTATGCGCCGCTGTGCCTGCGCTACCGGGCCGATGCCCTGCGCGACATGAACCAGAACGAACCCCTGGAGCGCTTGTACAACAGCATCCTGGCCGATCGGCCACTGCCCTGGGCCTATGTCGGGTTGGGGCGCCTGCTGTTCAAGCGCGGCCAGGTCACCGAGGCCAAGGCGGTCTATGAGAAGGCCTTGAAGGCTTTCCCGATGATGCCGGGCCTGTATGACGGCCTGGCCGATGTGCTGGTGGCCGAAGGCGATACCAAGCGTGCCCAGAGCGTGCTGGAGGAAGCGGTGCGCTTGTCGCCGCTGGCTCCCCGGCGCCAGGCGCTGCTGGGCAAGCTGGCCATGGCCAACGAAGACTTCGACAGCGCCTCCAGGGCTTATCGCCAGGCGGTGAACCAGGGTGCGCAATCGCGCTTCAAGGACCCGGAAAGCAACCTGGGCCTGGCCCATGCGTTGATCAGCAAGGGCAGCGAGCGCGGGCTCGACACCCGTACCCGGCTGGAGATCAACCAGACGCTGAGCGCCGTAGCCAAGGAAAATCCGGCCGATCCCGGCTTGCAGATCCGCGCGCGGCTGATGAAGGCCACCAGCCTGTTGCTCAACGATGCCGAGACGGCCGACAAGCTCACCGAGCAGGCCTTGCAGCGGCTCGAAGGCATGGAGCAGTTCATGAGCCCCGAGGCGGCGCTGCTGGTGGCCAAGCAATTGCAGATGCTGGGGCAGGCCAGTGCCGGTGCCTCGATGCTCAAGAACTGCGCGGAAATCTACGGCGATGACCCGAAAGTCATGCAAGGCATCGCCAAGCTCACCGATGACCCGACTATCCTCAGTTCTTCCAATGCGGCAGCGGACATCAACCGCCAGGGCGTGCGCAGCTACAAGGCCGGCAACCTGGCCGAGGCCCGGGAACTGTTCCGCAAGGCCCTGGCCATGCAGCCCAAGAACATCAGTATTGCCCTGAACATGGCGCAGTCGCTGCTGCATGGTGCCGATGCCAACCCGGATGCGGCGCTCCTGGAGGAATGCCAGGCGTGCCTGAAGACGGTCGGCATGATGCCCGATACCGACGCGCGTTATCCGCGCTACCAGAAGCTGCGAAGCAAGGCGTTTGGCGAATGATCGAAAAGCAACAGGCGCTCGACTTTTCCACGGTGATCGCCTCCACCGTACATGACATGAAGAACTCCCTGGCCATGCTGATGCAGGCCCATGCCCAGTGGCTGGCCCGCCTGCCGGAAGGGCAGTTGCCTGCCGAGCAGGGGGTGATCGACTACGAGTTCGCGCACCTCAACGGCATGCTGGTGCAGCTGTTGGGGCTGTACAAGCTGGGAGTCAACCAGTTGCCGTTGCAGCCGGCCTACCACGAATTGGACGACTTCATCGAAGCGCAACTGGTGAGCCACCAGGAAGTGTTCAAGAGCCGTGGGATCTCCGCCACCTATGAAGTCGATCCGCTGAGCCCTCTGGGTTTCTTCGATCGTGAGCTGATCGCCTCGGTGCTGGCCAACTGCATCAACAACGCCATCCGCCATGCCCGCCATGCCCTGCTGATCAGTGTCAGCGACGAGGAAGGCCAGGTGGTGCTGTCGATCAATGACGATGGCGACGGTTATCCCCAGGCGATGATCGAACGCCAGGCCGATTATATGCAGGGCATCAACCAGAGCAGCGGCAGCACTGGGCTGGGTTTGTATTTCGCCGGGCGTATCGCTGAGCTGCACCAGCGCAATGGCGTCTGTGGGCATACTCGGATCAGCAACGGTGGCCCATTGGGTGGTGGCCTGTTCAAGATCTACCTGCCCTAAGCGGCGGTCGGCGCGGGGTCGGTCGGCTGCCGTGCCGCCAGTTCCAGGCATTGCAGGAGCGTGGCCAGGGCATTCCCGGGTTCCTGGCCCTGGCGGGTGATGCAGTGGAAGCGTGAACGGTAGCCCAGGCGCTGGGGGAGCAGGGCGCGCAGTTGCCCCTTGGCGATCCAGCCAGCGGCATAGTGGCTGGGCAGGTAGCCCAGGTAGGTGGTGGAGAAGATCAGGGTGGCGATGGCTTCCATGCTATAGGCGCTGACCACCTGGTTGAAATGCAGGTCGTGGGGCCGCTGGTGCTCGGCCATGTAGCCCCGACCGACATAGTCGGCGGCACAGATCCGCTCCAGGCTCAATTCCTCTTCGCGCAGGGCGAACAGCGGGTGCCCGGCGGCGCAATACAGGTGCTGTTCTTCGTCGAACAGATGCCGGTAGTTCAAGCCTGACAACTCATGGTGGAATGCGCCGATGGCCAGGTGCAGGCGATCGTCCAGCACGGCCTGCTCCAGTTCGTCGGGGCGCATCAGGTGCAGGTTCGGCCGTACCTGGGGCAGACGCTGGCGCAGATGCTTCAGGGCCAGGGGCAGGGGCGCGCCGGGCAGGCTGACCAGGCTGTCGACGCTGCCGATCTGCAAATGTTCGCGGGCGTTGGGACCCAGCCGGTTGGCATGCTGGCGAAAGCGCTCGATGTCGGCGAACAGTCCTTGCGCGGCCTCGAACAGTTCCAGGCCCTGGTCGGTCAGCTGGAAGCCGCTGCTGCCGCGCCGACACAGGGAATAACCCAGGCGTTCCTCAAGGTCACGAACCACTACGCTCAGTCGCGACAGGCTGGTGTTGAGACGGGCCTGGGCCGCCGTGAAGCCCCCGGCGTCGACGATGGCGCAGAACACCCGCAACATCCGCAGATCGATATCGCCAAGATTTCCCAGCATGAGGGGCCTCCGCAGGCCTGCTTCAGGTCACCGGCCGAGCCTACTGCATCGATCTGGCGAGTGCAGGCCCAGGCGCGCAGGAGGGTCGTGGATGCGCAGGAGTTGGCGGGAACGGGCATGTCCGGGAATTTGTTCTGCCGTGCTTGAAATCCCGAACGGGTGGTGCGTATTTTGTACGGGTCGCCGTTCGCGGCTCGTATAACAACAAGGATTGAGTCATGACAACCGATGGCCACAGTTCACTCGCCGAGCGATTGACGGGCATTGATGAAATCGAATGTGTTACTGCGGATTTGAATGGCGTACCGCGGGGCAAGGTAATGACCGCCGAGGGATTCCTCGAAGGGCGGCGCCTGCAGATGGCTCGCGGGGTGCTGCTGCAATGCATCATGGGCGGATACCCTCCAGCGCGTTTCTATGGCAGCGATGACGGCGACCTGGCCCTCACCGCCGACCCGCGGCAGATTCATCGGTTGCCCTGGAGCGAGACTCCGCGAGCGCTGGCCATCTGTGACGCCGACGAACTCAGCGGCGAGTCCTCGCGCCTGTCGACTCGCGGCCAGCTCAAGCAGGTAATTGCCCGTTATGCGGCCCTGGGGCTGGCGCCGGTGGTGGCCACCGAGCTGGAGTTCTTCGTGTTCGCGCCCAACGATGATCCCGGCCAGCCCTTCCGCCCTCCGGTCGGCAAGGACGGTCGCCGGGAAGACGGCTACTCGGCCTTCAGCATCAGTTCCAACAACGGCCTGCGACCTTTCTTCAAGGAAGTCTACGAGTGCATGGCGGCCCTGGGCCTGCCTCGCGATACCTTCATGCACGAGATGGGCGTCAGCCAATTCGAGATCAACCTGTTGCATGGCGACCCGCTGCTGCTGGCGGACCAGACCTTCCTGTTCAAGCACCTGCTCAAGGAAGTGGCGCTCAAGCATGGCCTGATCGTGGTCTGCATGGCCAAGCCGCTGGCCCATACCCCGGGCAGTTCCATGCACATCCATCAGAGCCTGGTGGAGATTGGTAGCGGGCGTAACGTTTTCAGTGACGAGTCCGGGCAACCCACGGCACTGTTCCACCACTTCATCGGTGGTCTGCAGGCCGGGATGGCGGATTTCACAGCACTGTTCGCGCCCAATGTGAACTCCTACCAGCGCCTGTGCCATCCCTACGCTTCGCCGAACAATGCCTGCTGGTCCCACGACAATCGCGCTGCGGGGCTGCGAATTCCCGCCAGTTCGCCGGCGGCGCGGCGGGTCGAGAACCGTTTGCCGGGGGCGGATGCCAACCCCTACCTGGCCATTGCCGCCAGCCTGGCAGCAGGTTTGCATGGTATCGAGAACGAGCTGGCGCCAACGGCTGCCATCCAGGGTGAGTTCGAAGTGCCGGATAACCTGTCCCTGCCTTGTACCTTGCATGCGGCGCTGGAGCGCCTCAAGCGCAGCCAGTTGGCCAGGGAACTGTTCGGCAGCGAGTTCATCGAAGGCTACATCGCTTCGAAGACCATGGAGTTGACCAGCTTCTTCGATGAAATCACTCCCTGGGAACGGCGTGTACTAGCGGCCCAGGCTTAACCAACCGTCGCTGGCCGGGCCCTCGTCCCGAGGGTCCGGAATCTCATTCAAGGAGCCGCCCGGAACGCCGATGCGCCAGATCTGGAAATCTTTTCGCGCGCTGTATTTCGCCTCGCTGATGATGTTGATCGGCTCGGGCCTGCTCAGTACCTACCTGGCCTTGCGCCTGGCGGCCGACCAGGTCGACGGCCTGTGGGTCGGGGCGCTCATGGCGGCCAACTACTTCGGCCTGGTCCTGGGGGGCAAGCTGGGGCACCGGCTGATCGCCAGGGTCGGGCATATTCGTGCCTATGCCACCTGTGCCGGCATCGTCGGCGCGGCGGTGCTCGGCCATGGGCTGGTGAACTGGCTGCCGGCCTGGCTGGTGCTGCGGATGATCGTCGGCCTGGGGATGATGTGCCAGTACATGGTCATCGAAAGCTGGCTCAACGAGCAGGCCGATGCCAAGCAGCGTGGCGTGGTCTTCAGCGGCTACATGATCGCCTCTTACCTGGGGCTGGTCCTTGGGCAGTTGATCCTGGTCCTGCATCCGGCCCTGGGGCCGGAACTGTTGATGCTGGTGGCGCTGTGCTTCGCGCTGTGCCTGGTACCGGTGGCGATGACCCGGCGTATCCACCCGGCGCCCCTGCGGCCGGCACCGATGGAGCCGCGCTTCTTCATCAAGCGGGTGCCACAGTCCCTGAGCACGGTGCTGGGGTCGGGGCTGATCGTCGGTTCGTTTTATGGCCTGGCACCGCTCTATGCCTCGCAACAGGGCCTGAGCACCGAGCAGGTGGGCCTGTTCATGGGGAGCTGCATCTTTGCCGGCCTGGTCGTGCAATGGCCCCTGGGCTGGCTGTCCGATCGCTTCGACCGGGCCCTGCTGATTCGCTGCTTCGCCCTGTTCCTGGCGGTGATGGCCTTGCCGCTGGCGATCTTGCCCACGGTGCCTCTGGAGGTGCTGTTCATCCTGGGGTTCTTCTGTTCGCTGATGCAGTTCTGCCTCTATCCGCTGGCCGTGGCGTTTTCCAACGACCACGTCGAGGGCGATCGGCGGGTGTCGCTGACGGCGATGTTGCTGGTTACCTACGGCGTGGGGGCGAGCATCGGGCCGTTGGCGGCCGGCGTGCTGATGAAGCTGTTCGGCAGCCAGATGCTCTACGCCTTCTTCTGCTTCTTTGCCGTGGTGCTGGTCTGGCGGATCCGACCGAAGGCCGTGACCAACCTGCACCAGGTCGACGATGCACCGCTGCATCACGTGGCGATGCCGGACAGCATGTCCAGTTCGCCTTTGGTGGCGGCCCTCGACCCGCGGGTGGACGAGCAGGTGGTGCAGGATCAGATGCAGGTCGCTCCTGCGACGGATACCATGCCGCCGGTGTCGCCTGAATCCGGGGTAGGCGAGGATGCCTCGGCTGGGGGAAGGCATGGCAAGGAACCCCTGGTCGACGCCAGGCCTTAGTGCTCGAGATGAAAAAACGGGCAGTTGCCGCAAGGCACTGCCCGTTTTTCATGGATCTTCGGCGATCACATATCGTCTTTGTCGAAGCGTCGTGCTTCACGCTGTAGTTGATAGACGAAACGCTCCACCTGGCGTTGCACCAGGCCGCTCATGTTGTGGAAGCGTACGCCGGCAAAAGTGGTATCGATCTTTTCTTCGTAGTGCAGGTAACGCAGTTCCACCGGCGCGGTCATGCTGCCGAAGGGCAGGGCGGCGATGAAACGCTCATAGACCTGGCCCAGCTGCAGGCGGGCGGAGACCTCACCGTCGAAGCGCAGTTTGCAACCGGTGGCGGAGATGTCCAGCAGCTTGCCGGTCAGGGGCGACTTGAGCTTTTCCCCGCCCAGCTCGATATCCACCAGTTGTGCCAGCTTCAGGGCGGCGCGAAAGGCATTACGGCGTTGGTGGTAGACCACTTCGTCCGGCAGGGTGGTGCGGTAGCAGCGGCCGCCAGCGGATTCGTCGAGGGTCGGCAAGCCATTGCTTTCCCAGGCGATGCGTACGCCTTCATGGAAGCCTTCGACGCGGAATGGTTCGCCGGCGAGCATGAAGCGTTCGCCGTCGCGGGGAATCATTTCGTCGAGCGCGAGCAGGTTGCTGTCACGGTCCACTTCCACGACATAGCTCTGGAAGCGCTGGCTGCGCTCATGGAAAGTGATGATCAGCGGATCGTGGCTTTCTTGCAGCAAACGCAGGTTGGAGGAAATCTCCAACGCAGTGGTGAGCACCTTGGGTGGCTGCGGAGCATCTTCCGCGTTTGATGCTGTGAACACGGTTCATCAATCTCCAGACAAAATACAACTACACGCAGGAGCTAGCATTTTGCCAGCATGTTTCGCGGCTTGGTAGCACGCGCTCATTTTTGCGGCCTAAGCCTGACTGAGTGGGCGTTGCTTCGCAAGCATAGAGGTAGAGCCGCGGGCGTCGTAGAGGGCTGGAGGTTCGCCACCATTGAGAATTTTCAGCTGGTTGGCGGTGGTGGCCTGCTGGATCTGGATCGAGCGGCCGTTGAGCTCGTTGGTGGCCTGGCACTCGGCCAGGAGTTGGATCAGCAAGTCGCCCTGCTCGAGCAATTGCGCGCCCACGCTGGAATGGCTGGCCAGTTGCGCAAGGCCTTCGCGACTGGCTGGCAGGCCAAGGCTGTCCAGGAGTTGGGTGCGAGTACGGCCATGCTGTTCCAGTAAGACGATCAGGGCCTGTTTCTGCGCCAGGATGTCCTCCAGCAGCGGCATGTCGCGGCCGTGCAGGGCTATGGATTCAGCCCGCAGCAGCTCCAGCAATTGTTGAGCTGGAGCAAGGTCATCGGTGATCAGTTGCAGCAGGTGGGTATCGTGCATGGCTGGCCTTGGGGATTAAGCGTCCAAAAGCCTGGCGCGAGCCTGTGGCTAGCGCTGGGCTTCGAAATTAAGCAGTTTGCTGGCTACGCGGTTGCTATCGACCTGGTAGCTGCCATCGGCGATGGCTTGTTTCAATGCTGCCACTCGGGTTTTGTCGGCAACAGGCTGGTCGCGCAGCTTGTCAGTGATTCGTTGCAACTGTTGAGCCTCATTGCTGAGGTGTACCGATTCCCCGCTTTTGCTGGACTCGGTCGCGCTGATCTGCGGCACGGGCTTGCCGGCATCACCGGTTTCCTTGCTGGCGCTGGTGCGCGTACTGCCTGTCAGCGGGGAGGAACTGTTCAAACGGCTGAAATCGATGACCATGATGAGTAAAACCTCTGGGTATTTGGACGCTTGCCATGTTCTCGGCCATGCCCTGGAAAACTTTAGGCTCAATTGTCGACAAGCCAAGGCAGGTATCTGCGACCCATTGTCGGTCACAGTTTAGGGAACGGGCAGGATGAGCGCCAGTGACCTACATGGCTACCTCCACCTGACCCGGCGCGGTGACGCGGGCCTTGATCACTCGTTGCGAATTCAGGTTCTTGACCCTGATCTGCTCGCTCATGCCGCCATTGGACAAGGCTTCGCCGGGCATTCGTACGTTCAAGGAGCCGCTGCGAGCGGTGATCACCACCTGGTCGCCTTTGCGCACTACCTCGGCTTGCTCCAGGTGAACCAGGGTGACGATCTGGTCGGCGACCATTGGTCGGACAAGTTTCTGACCAATGGCCTGGTCCACCGAAGTCAGGTAGCCCTGGACGTTCTGGCTGATATCCCTTTCGCGTAGCACCACATCTCCCGGTTCTATGATGGATGCTCGCCTGAGAGGGCGGGCGCTGGTCACCACTTCGCGGAACAGCTTGACCTGCGCCGGCACGAAAACCGACCACGGTGAACTGCCTTCGCAACGGACCTTGACCGTCACACGCCCCAGGGGCTGGGCTGGACTTTCCAGGCTGGCTGTCAATTCCTTGTCGCAGGCAGGCATGTGCATCCGTGGATCCAGCTGCTTGACCTCGATTTCATAGCGTCCTTCGGTTTGACTGGTTGCCAGGTAGTCTTCTACCGTGAATTCAAGAAACCCTTGAGTGACGCCGATAAGTAGATCAGGCAGGGTGACCGAATCAGCAACGGCAGGGCCGCCAGGGTTTAAAATGCACAGCATCGCAAGGGCGCAGAGCACTCTGCGGCCAAGTGATGTGAGGCGTCGAAAAAATGTCGTTTTGGCGTTCATAACAGTTGAAAAGCAAGCGCCGTGCCGTTTAGCAATGAGCGTGCGTCGGATCTTAAAGCTTTGGGGAGTCTGGGCATGGCTGGTGTAATGGATTCGGTAAACCAGCGCACGCAATTGGTTGGGCAGAATCGCCTGGAGTTGCTGCTGTTCCGTCTGGACGGCGAGCAACTCTACGGGATCAACGTATTCAAGGTTCGTGAGGTGCTGCAATGCCCGAAGCTGACCTTGATGCCCAAATCCAGTCCTGTGGTGTGCGGTGTCGCGAATATTCGAGGGGCGACCATTCCAATTCTGGATTTGGCAATGGCCACTGGGTCTGGCGGGTTGCAGGATCAGAGCAGTCCGTTCGTCATCATCACTGAGTACAACACCAAGACTCAGGGATTCCTGGTGCGCTCGGTGGAACGCATCGTCAACATGAACTGGGAAGAGATCCATCCGCCGCCCAAGGGTACCGGGCGTGATCACTACCTCACGGCAGTGACCCGGGTGGATAACCAGCTGGTCGAAATCATCGACGTGGAAAAGATACTGGCGGAAGTCGCGCCAACCTCTGAGTCGATCTCGGCAGGCGTGGTGGATATCGAGACCCAGCACAAGGCCATTTCCCTGCGGGTGCTGACCGTCGACGATTCGTCGGTGGCGCGCAAGCAGGTCACTCGCTGCCTGCAGACAGTGGGCGTGGAAGTGGTGGCTTTGAACGACGGTCGGCAGGCGCTGGACTACCTGCGCAAGCTGGTCGATGAAGGCAAGAAGCCGGAAGAGGAATTCCTCATGATGATTTCCGACATCGAGATGCCTGAAATGGACGGCTACACCCTCACGGCCGAGATACGTAACGATCCACGCATGCAAAAGCTGCATATCATCCTGCATACTTCGTTGTCAGGTGTGTTCAATCAGGCGATGGTGAAGAAGGTCGGTGCCGATGACTTCCTCGCCAAGTTCCGCCCTGATGACCTGGCTTCCCGGGTAGTCGACCGGATCAAAGCAGCAGACCACAGCTGAGGGCAGCGGCCCTTGGTGGACCTAGATTTAAGAGGCGGCAGCATTGTCTACGGGTAATTTGGATTTTGAACAGTTCCGGGTCTTCCTGGAAAAAGCCTGTGGTATTTTGCTCGGGGAAAACAAGCAATATCTGGTCTCGAGCCGTCTCAACAAACTGATGGAGCAGCAAGGTATAAAAACCTTGGGCGAGCTGGTTCAGCGTATCCAGACCCAGCCACGTGGCGGTTTGCGCGAGATGGTAGTGGATGCCATGACGACCAACGAGACCTTGTGGTTCCGCGACACCTATCCATTCGAGGTGTTGAAGAACAAGGTGCTTCCCGAGGCGATCAGGGCCAATCCCAACCAGCGCTTGCGGATCTGGTCCGCGGCTTGTTCTTCGGGGCAGGAGCCTTACTCGTTGTCGATGTCCATCGACGAGTTCGAGCGCAGCAACATGGGCCAGTTGAAGATGGGTGCGCAGATCGTCGCCACTGATCTGTCCGGGACCATGCTCAATAATTGCAAGACCGGCGAATACGATAGCCTGGCCATTGGTCGTGGGCTGTCGGCCGATCGCTTGCAGCGTTACTTCGACCCCAAGGGGCCGGGGCGCTGGGTGGTCAAGGCGCCGATCAAGAACCGCGTTGAGTTTCGCTCGTTCAACCTGCTGGACAGCTATGCCAGCCTGGGCAAGTTCGACATCGTGTTCTGTCGCAACGTCCTGATCTACTTCTCGGCGGAAGTGAAGAGGGACATCCTGATGCGTATCCACAGTACCCTGAAACCGGGCGGTTACCTGTTCCTGGGGGCGTCCGAGGCGCTAAACGGTTTGCCGGATCATTACCAGATGGTCCAGTGCAACCCGGGGATCATCTACCAGGCCAAATAACCTGGGCTGATCACTACGACAAAGGAGGCCTTCGGGCCTCCTTTTTCATGTCCGTCATTTCATGTCGCGACGGCAGGACGATTGCCGCTTTGCCGGCGCTTCGCGGAAAGCCATTGCCGCTTTTCTGGCATTTGTTACCTTGCCTTTACTGTGAAGACCTTGATTTACGGGGTTTTTATTGGTTGGCACGAGGATTGCTTTATTCGTGTCAACGAAAAATCAGGTCACCCAAAGGTTTCCCGACATGAGCATCAGCTTCGATAAAGCGCTCGGTATCCATGAACAGGCCCTCGGCTTTCGCGCCAAACGGGCCGAAGTACTGGCCAACAACATCACCAACGCCGATACCCCGAACTACAAGGCTCGGGACCTGGACTTTTCCGTCGTGCTCGCCGAGCAGAACGAAAAGGTCAACAGGGGGACGTTCGGCCTGAATCTGACCAATAACCGACACATCGAAGCGCAAGGTGTGAGCGCTGGCGACGAATCGTTGCAATATCGCACTCCGATGCAGCCTTCGATCGACCAGAACACCGTGGACGCCCAGCTCGAGCAATCGAACTATGCGCAGAACGCGGTGGAATTCCAGGCCAGCTTCACGCTGCTCAATAGCAAATTCAAAGGGCTGGTCGCGGCCCTGCGCGGAGAGTAATCCATGTCCCTTGCCAGTGTTTTCAATATTGCCGGTAGTGGCATGAGCGCCCAGACCACTCGTCTGAACACCGTTGCCAGTAACCTTGCAAACGCCGAGAGCGTGTCGTCGAGCATCGACCAGACTTACCGTGCTCGCCATCCGGTATTTGCCACCATGTTCCAGAACGCACAGGGCGGTGATCGTGGCTCGTTGTTCCAGAACCAGGATGCCGCCGGCCAGGGTGTACAGGTGCTGGGCGTGGTCGAAGACCAGAGCAACCTCGAAGCGCGCTACGAGCCCAATCATCCAGCCGCCGATGCCAAGGGTTATGTCTACTACCCCAACGTCAACGTGGTGGAGGAGATGGCCGACATGATTTCCGCCAGTCGTTCGTTCCAGACCAACGCTGAAATGATGAATACCGCCAAAACCATGATGCAGAAGGTCCTGACCCTCGGTCAGTGATAAGGGGCGAATCCGATGAGCGTTACTGATACCACTGCGGCCCCATCCCTCAAGGATGTGCTGGCTAATTCGTCGAAAAAGACCACGACCACCAGCGCTGATGGCCTTGCGGCGGCGACCAACAGCGCCACGGGCAAGCAGTCCCTGGGCAAGGATGCATTCCTCAAGCTGCTGGTGACCCAGCTGAATAACCAGAACCCGCTGGATCCCCAGGACAACAGTGCGTTCGTGGCCCAGTTGGCCCAGTTCTCGACCCTGGAAGGGATCACCACGCTCAATACGTCGGTGAACGCCATCACGGGTAACTACAAATCGTCCCAGGCCCTGCAGGCTTCGTCCCTGGTTGGACGCTCGGTGATCGTCCAGAGCGGCACCACCCAGGTCGATACCAGCAAGAGCATGACGGGATCGGTGACCGTTCCGACCAGCGTGAGCTCGGTCACCGTGGCCATCACCGACAAGGACGGCAACACCGTCAAGACCATCGACATGGGCAGCCAGAAGGCTGGCAACGCCAGCTTCGTCTGGGACGGCACCAAGGCCGACGGCACCAAGGCTGCGCCCGGCAACTACACCTTCAAGGCCAGTACCACCATCGATGGCAAGGGTACTTCCCTGATCACTTACCTGCCGGCCACGGTCAACAGTGTCACCATCAGCCAGACCGGCGGTGAGCTGATGCTGAACTTGGCAGGCATGAGCAGTCCGATCGGCCTGTCCAAAGTACAAACTATTGGTATCTAGAGCCGACTAACCGG
>NZ_JBJJLO010000044.1:0-46294 GCF_046230915.1 Pseudomonas sp. KCJK8993 | reverse complement strand
TACCCTCCCCGCTACGCCTCCACCCACGCTCCCGCCAAACATCGTCCTGCACCCGAACCGCTCTCGCGCCGATAACGCCCTGCCGGGCAGGCGAAAGTGAACCCGACGACGCAGAACGCGTAGACTGCACGAATGACCACCGCACCGGTCCCCCGCCAACGTCCGCACCGATCGAGAACCAGCATGTCGTCCCCAGCCGATCCCATCCCAACGCTCGCCACCAGCCCCGCCGGCCACTCCCCGGAGCCCGAGCAGCCCGGGTCACCGCTAACCCCGGAAACCCTGGTACTCGACTCTCGGGCCTGCCAGGTACTCTCGGTCTTCGACTTCGATGGCACCCTGACCCGCCATGACAGCTTCGTGCCCTTCTTGCGCTTCGCCTTCGGCCCCCGCCGATTCCATCAGCGGGTGCTCAAGCTGGCCCTGCCCAGCCTGGGTTTCCTGGCGCGCAGGGTCGATCGCGACCAACTCAAGGCCCGCCTGATCAGTTGCTTTCTCAAGGGAGTCGAGGCCGCGTGGGTCCAACAGCAGGCCGAGGCGTTCTGCCAGCGCTCCTGGTCCCGGCTGATGCGTCCGGCGGGGCTGCAGGCGGTAGCCGAAGAGATCGATTCCGGAGCCCGAGTGACCCTGTGCTCGGCCTCCCCCGCCCTGGTCCTGCAACCCTTCGCCCGGCGCCTGGGCATCGCCCTGATCGGCACCGAACTGGAGGTCGTCGATGGCGTGCTGACCGGCCATATAGTCGGTAACAACTGCCGATGCGAAAACAAAGTGCTGCGCCTGGAGAACGTCTATGGTCCGCTGGACCAGTATCGGCTACGCGCCTGGGGCGACACCCGGGGCGATCATGAACTGCTGGCCGCCGCCCAGGACGCCCATTGGCGTCACTTCCATCCCGCCTGGCGCCGCGGGCAAGCGCCACGCTGAACCTTGCGCGAAGGGCCAGATGGGCCAGGCGCCGGACACCGGCGACTGGCCCTCGCTGGAGCAGAACAAACCGGGTGAAACCCCGCTATTGCCGCTGCAAGCCGAGCGCTCTCAGTCGGCCCGGACGCGGAAGCGCTCGCGCATGCTGGCGCTGGCGGCCGGCCCGACCTGCACCGTGCAGTCCTGCAGGGGCACCAGCTGGCGCCGCTGCACATCCATCATCGCGGGCTGTACCGGTCGGCCGGTTGCCCGCTCGACAATCTGCACACTTTCGCCCTCGGGGGCGAAGTGGCGATTGCCCCAGGCGACGAACGCCATCAGCACCACACGAAAGTCCTCGCCCTTGGCCGTTGGCACGTATTGATAGCGCAGCGGGCGCTGGCTGTAGGCCTGGCGCTCCAGCAAGCCCGCCTCCACCAGGGAGTTGAGGCGCCGGGTCAGCATGTTCGGGGCGATATCCAGGCTGCGGGAGAACTCGTCAAAACGCCGCAGGCCGTGCAAGGCGTCGCGCATGATCAGGATGCTCCACCACTCCCCGACCCGTTCCAGTCCACGGGCGATCGGACATTCGGCGTCCTCCAGGCTTTTTCGTTGCATCACTTGCTCCCGCGCTACGGCTCGAAATATTGTCGAGTCGGATGTTACTTTCATGATGATAGTATCGTCCACGCTTCGTTACCCCCCAACCCAAACACACTTAAGGAGCAGGACCTGCATGAGCAAACGCATCGTAGTCACAGGTATGGGCGCAATCACTCCGCTGGGCTGCGGGGTCGAGCAGGTATGGCAGCGCCTGCTGGCGGGACAATCGGGCATCCGCCAGTTGCCCGAGGAGTTCATCGACGGACTGTCCACCACCGTGGGCGGCCAGGTTCCCGACATGACACAGGATCCGCAGGCGGGTTTCGATCCGGACTCACTGCTACCGCCCAAGGAACAGCGCAAGATGGACCGCTTCATCCTGTTCGCCCTGGCCGCGGCGGAAGAAGCGCTGGCCCAGGCCAATTGGCGGCCGGACAGTGCTGCGGCCCAGGAGCGCACGGCCACCATCATCGCCTCGGGGGTCGGCGGCTTCCCGGCCATCGCCGATGCCGTGCGCACCACTGACAGCAAGGGCCCGCGGCGCCTGTCGCCCTTCACCATTCCTTCGTTCCTGTGCAACCTGGCGGCCGGCCACGTCTCGATCCGCCATGGCCTCAAGGGCCCCCTGGGTACGCCGGTCACCGCCTGCGCCGCCGGGGTCCAGGCCATCGGCGATGCGGCACGGATGATTCGCGCGGGCGAGATCGATATCGCCGTCTGCGGCGGCGCGGAAGCCACGATCCACCAGGTCAGCCTGGGTGGCTTCGCTGCGGCCCGGGCACTGTCCAGCGACTACAACGACACCCCGGAACGCGCCTCGCGGCCCTTCGACCAGGGCCGTGACGGATTCGTCATGGGCGAAGGCGCCGGCTTGCTGGTCATCGAGGAACTGGAGCATGCCCTGGCCCGGGGCGCCCGGCCCATCGCCGAGCTGGTGGGGTATGGCACCAGCGCCGACGCCTACCACATGACCGCCGGCCCGGAGGATGGCGACGGCGCCCGACGCGCCATGGAGCAAGCCCTGCGCCAGGCGGGGGTGTCGCCGACAGAGGTCCAGCACCTCAACGCCCATGCCACCTCCACACCGGTGGGCGACAAGGGCGAGCTGGCGGCCATCAGGCAGCTGTTCGGCACTGGCAATGGCCCGGCCATCAGTGCGACCAAGTCCGCCACCGGCCATCTGCTGGGCGCGGCCGGGGGGATCGAGGCCATCTTCACCATCCTCGCCCTGCGCGACCAGGTCGCCCCGGCGACGCTCAACCTGGAGAATCCCGACAGCGCCGCTGATGGCATGGACCTGGTGCACGGCCAGGCGCGGAAGATGCCCATGCAGTACGCGTTGTCCAACGGCTTCGGCTTTGGCGGGGTGAATGCCAGCGTGCTGTTCAAGCGCTGGGAGTGATCCCCAGCGCGATATCGCGCCAGCGCTACCGGCCCGCCTGGCCACGCCGGATCAGCACCCGGGCAGCAAGTCGGGCCGGTAGTCGCAGTGGATCTGCAGGCTTTCCGTGTGATTGCGGTGGATCTGGAAACCATGGCGCACCAGCGCGCGCCTGACCTCGTCCACCAGCGTGCCATGGCGGGCCTTGCGCAGCTCCTGGCGAGCTGGCGAGGTGAACACCCCCAAAGGCAGGAAGCGCAGGCGCTTGCCAGCGAGAATGATCGATACATCGACATGGGTGCCGTCCACATCGTGGCCATTGGCGCCGAAGATGTCCTGCACCTCGTCCTGGCGCCCCGGGTAGCAGCAGACGAACAAGCGGATGCCCAACCAGCGCGACAACCTGCGGAACCCTCCCAGCCCACTGCCTTTATGCTCATACCCCCGGGTCACCAGCAAGCGCACGGTATCCGGCAGGCTCGACTGGACCTTGCGCAACTGCTGGAAGACCTGGCCGTCCAACTGCACTGTCGACGAGGGCCAGCGTGGCCCGATCTGCAACCCCTGGTGGTTGCCCCTGGTAAGAATCAGCATGGAAATAAACCCTGGTGGTTTGCGCGGGGGCAATACTACCCATGCCGGCGCCACCCGAGTCGAAAATCCTCCCGCTCTTCAGGTTCTTGTCAGCCCCCGGTGACAGGCCACAGGCCGTTTCGGTATGCTATTGATGGCTTATAGCCATCACCATAAGACCATAAGAACAGTGACCACGGGTGCTGCATGTACGATTTAACGAATCTGGTCATTGTCGATAAGAGCTACGGCTTGACCGTCCTGCAGGTCACTGCGGACCTGGTCGCCGGCGCGCTGGAAGAACTACTGGCCAACTGCGCGGGCAACGCCAATATCACTCAGAAGCTGGACTACTCGATCCTCAGTCTCTACCAGGACAAGCTCGAGGTGGCCATGCGCAACATGAGCCTTCCCGCCCTGCCCATGGGCTCGCCAGCCGAGAGCCTCGACTGATCCGGACTTGAGCCGCCAATGGCGCTTCAGCGGCCTTGCTTCTGACGCCGCCGGCCACTGGCCGCCGCCGGCCCCTGCCCTTCGTTTTCCCGCCACTGGGCCAGCAGGCGCTGGGCATTCTCCTCGCAGCCCAGGCCTTCGGGCTTGCCTTCGATACCGGCGATCAGGGTCAGCAGATGCTGGCGATTCTGCGCCAGGCGCTGCTGCAGGGCTTCGATCTCCGCCACCTTGCTGCGCAGGCTGAGCAGCAGTCGGTCATGCTGGAAGCGCCCATCGCTCCGGGTGGACTCCAGGGTCAGGGTGCGCATCTCCTCCAGGCTGAAGCCCGCCTGCTGCCCGCAGGTAATGATCTCCAGGCGCTGCACCACATCTTCCGGGTAGTCGCGGTAGCCATTGCCCAGGCGCTGGGCCTCGATCAGGCCGCTGGCCTCGTAGAATCGCAAGCGCGATGCACTCAATCCCGTACGTCGGGCTAGTTCACCAATTTTCATCAGGTTGCAAACCTCCTATTGACCTTAAGGATAACTTTAACCTTAGCCTTCTTCGCAACACAGCCCCCTCCTGCATACAAACCGACGCACGGGCTGTACTTGGAGAACCCCATGACTGCTTTCCAATCCCTGCGTTTACCCAACGGCACCCTGCTGCCCAACCGTATCGCCAAGGCGGCGATGGAGGAAAACCTGGCCAATCTCGACCAGACCCCTTCCGAGCAGTTGCTGCGCTTGTACAAGGCCTGGGCCGAAGGCGGGGCCGGCCTGTTGCTGACCGGCAACGTGATGGTCGATCCCCGGGCCATGACCGGCCCCGGCGGCGTGATGCTCGACGACAGCCAGCAATTGCAGCGCTTTCGCGAGTGGGCGCGAATCGGCCGGGCCCACGGCGCGCAATTCTGGATGCAGATCAACCACCCCGGTCGCCAGATGCAGGCCAGCCTCGGCCAGGCCACCGTGGCCCCCTCGGCAGTCGCCCTGGACATGGGCGGCCTGTCGAAGATGTTCCCCGTGCCAAAGGCCCTGGATGAAGCCGAGATTGCCGCCCTGATCCGGCGTTTCGCCCGCACCGCGGCCCTGGCCGAGCAAGCCGGTTTCAACGGCGTGCAGATCCACGCTGCCCACGGCTACCTGCTGAGCCAGTTTCTTTCGCCCCTGAGCAACCAGCGCCAGGACCGCTGGGGCGGTAGTTTGGAGAATCGCGCCAGGCTGCTGCTGGAGGTGGTAAAGGCCGTACGGGCCAGCGTCTCGCCGCGTTTTTGCGTGGCAGTCAAGCTCAACTCCGCGGATTTCCAGCGCGGCGGCTTCGAGCCTGCCGACGCGCGCCAGGTCGTACTCTGGCTCAACGAACTGCCGGTGGACCTGGTGGAACTGTCTGGTGGCAGCTACGAGGCGCCAGCCATGCAAGGCGATGCCCGCGACGGCCGGACCCTGGCCCGGGAGGCCTATTTTCTCGAGTTCGCCCAGGAAATCGCCGCCGTGGCCCGGATGCCGGTGATGGTCACCGGTGGCATCCGCCGCCTGCCAGTGGTGGAGCAAGTGCTGGACAGCGGAGTGGCCATGGCCGGCATCGCCACCGCCCTGGCCGTGGACCCGGACTTGCCCCGGCGCTGGAAGAACGGCGACAGCAAGGCCAGCGCCGAGTTGCCGCCGATCCGCTGGAAGCGCAAGGCCCTGGCCGCCCTCGCCTACATGGCGTTGGTGAAACTGCAGATGCGCCAGTTGGCCGGCGGCCATTCCACCAGGCCCGGCGCCTCGCCACTGCGGGCATTGCTGGCGGAGCAGTGGAGCACCCTGCGCCGCACCCGCCAGTACCGGCGCATGATGCAAGGCCGCAACGACCAGGCAAGCACCGCAACGGCCTGAACCCCTTGCCGCCACCCGGAGCCATTTCCGGGTGGCCCCCTTCCGGCGACATCTACCGAGCCACCTGGGGCCGGCCACAAGTCAAAACCTTGCACCAACAGGCTCTGCGGCGCAGCCCAGACGGATCTGGCATGATGCCCCCGCAAGACCTGCATCCCGAGAGGCCCTGCGCCTTCTCGCCGAAGTACCGCGCGCTTGCAAGACAGCGGCGGTCAGCCACATGGAGAGCGTTTTGAGCAATTACTTCGAGAGCCCCTTCAAGGGCATCACCCTGGACCGTCAGGTCACCAACCCCAACATCAAGGTAGGCCGCTACAGCTATTACTCCGGTTACTACCACGGCCACAGTTTCGACGAATGCGCACGCTACCTGCCCCCCGACGAGGGCGTCGACCAGCTGATCGTCGGCAGCTTCTGCTCGATCGGCTCGGGCGCCGCATTCATCATGGCCGGCAACCAGGGCCACCGGAACGAATGGGTCAGCACCTTCCCCTTCTATTGGATGTCGGAAGAGCCAGCCTTCGCCGGAGCGCAGAACGGCTATGAGGGAGCCGGCGATACGGTCATCGGCAACGATGTCTGGATAGGTTCCGAGGCAGTCATCATGCCGGGCATCAAGGTCGGCGACGGCGCGGTGATCGGCACTCGCGCCCTGGTGACCCGGGATGTGGAACCCTACGCCATCATCGGCGGCAACCCGGCCAAGACCATCCGCAAGCGCTTCGACGAACGGACCGTGCAGATGCTCCTGGAAATGAAATGGTGGGACTGGCCCATCGACCAGTTGCAAGCGGTGATGCCACTGATGACCAGCGGCAATATCGAGGCCCTGTACCAACATTGGCAGGCCGCCAGCCAGCCTGCCTAGTTAGCTCATCGAGCCCTGGCCCGCTGGCGAGCGACCTGCCGGTCCCACGGGCACCCTGCCCGCAAGCGGTGCCGGGCGAATCAGCCACCGGCCTGGTAGCTGGCCAGGGACAAGGCAAAGAACTCGCTGTCGATCACATCCCGCAACTTCACCAGCGACAAGCCCTGGTAGGCCGGCAGGACGCGGATGCCGAACGCCTCGATATTGCTGATCACCACCGCACCGCGCCGGATGATCTGGTAGGCACAATAGGGGATCGAATCCTCCGCGGAACAGTTCATCTTCCTGGAACGTACTTCGAAGACCAGCCGCTCGGGATCGAAGATCTCGCACTTGTCGTGCATCACCTGGTTCAAGAGCTTGTCGAAGCGCCGCAGGATCGCCTGCTTCTGTGGCTCGTCGTAGGTGTTCCACTGGATCACTTCATATTCGAAGCGCTTGCATCCGCGGCAGACCACATCGCCATAGACGGTCGAGCAGAGCCCTATGCAGGGGGTCTTGATCTTTTCGAACAACATGAACCACTCCCGAAGGCCGGGCCTATGGCTCGACCTTTGTCTGCAAGCCGGATCAATCCCAGGACAAGGCTCCGCCGGTCTGGTACTCGATCACGCGGGTCTCGAAGAAGTTCTTCTCTTTCTTCAGGTCCATGATCTCGCTCATCCACGGGAACGGATTGACGGTGCCCGGGTACTCCTCCTTCAGGCCGATCTGCGACAGGCGTCGGTTGGCGATGAACTTCAGGTAGTCCTCCATCATCACCGCGTTCATCCCCAGCACTCCGCGCGGCATGGTGTCGCGAGCGTATTCGATCTCCAGCTGAGTGCCCTGGATGATCATCTGGGTGGCCTCTTCCATCAGGGCGTGGTCCCACAGATGCGGGTTCTCGATCTTGATCTGGTTGATCACGTCGATGCCGAAGTTCAGGTGCATGGATTCGTCGCGCAGGATGTACTGGAACTGCTCCGCGACCCCATTCATCTTGTTGCGCCGGCCCATGGACAGGATCTGAGTGAAACCGCAGTAGAAGAAGATGCCTTCCAGCACGCAGTAGTAGGCGATCAGGTTGCGCAGCAGTTCCTTGTCGGCGAATAGAGTGCCGGTCTTGAAATTCGGGTCGGATATGGCGCGGGTATACCTGAGCCCCCAGGCGGCCTTCTTGGCCACGGTGGGCACCTCGCGGTACATGTTGAAGATCTCGCCCTCATCCATGCCCAGCGACTCGATGCAGTACTGGTAGGCGTGGGTGTGGATCGCTTCCTCGAAGGCCTGGCGCAGGATGTACTGGCGGCACTCGGGGTTGGTGATCAGGCGGTACACGGCCAGGGCCAGGTTGTTGGCGACCAGGGAGTCGGCGGTGGCGAAGAAGCCCAGGCTGCGCATCACGATACGGCGCTCGTCTTCGCTCAGGCCTTCGGCGCTCTTCCACAGGGCGATGTCGGCGGTCATGTTGACCTCTTGCGGCATCCAGTGGTTGGCGCAGCCGTCCAGGTACTTCTGCCAGGCCCAGTCGTACTTCAACGGCACCAGCTGGTTGAGGTCGGCGCGGCAGTTGATCATGCGCTTTTCATCGACGGCCACGCGCCCGGCAGCGCCTTCCAGTTCCTCCAGGCCTTGGGTGACGTCCAGCGCATTGAGCGCTTTCTTCGCCCGGACCACCGCGGCCGAGTCACGGGAGTCAATCATCCTGGCGTTCCCGGCAGCGGTATTTCCCGCCGTATCGAGTGCCTCGGCGGCGGTTGTCCGTGGTTCTGATCTATCCGCTACATCAGCTCCTGGGGCCTTGTGGCCGTGTATATCGAGCTCATCCCAATTCAACATTTCATTCATCCTTACCTTGGCCGAACCGACGGGCGACGAACCCATTCGGGCGGTCAACATTCTTCTTGGTGAAAGCCGTTGGCTTCAGAACGCTCCGCCCCAGAAAAAACACTACATATAGAATAAAAATGAAAACAAAACACCATATGTAGTTAAAAAGGCGAAAACGAGGCACAAGGTATAGAACGAAGACCTGGACGTCAACACAACATATTGTGTTTTTAAAAATACAAAACACAAAATATAGTACCCACCATCATCCCCATCCCACTCGGTCTGGGTCGGGAATAGCGTTCGCAACCGGTTAAATACAGGCAACCGGCAGCGCCAAGCCAGATCGACATAGCCCTGCTGCCATCTCGGTGCCATAGCCGTAGCGCGCAGGAGGTGCGGCAATGGCTGGCCCACCGCCTTCCTGCCAGTCGATATCCAGCTTCGCATCGGTCGTGCTCCAGCTGATCCTCACCTGGCCTTCAGGAAGGCTGAGCGCCCCGTGCTTCACGGAATTGGTGAGCAGTTCATGGAGGAACAACTCATGGAGGAACAACGCCAGCCAGTTGGCCAACTGGCCCGGAACCAGGTGCCCGGGCCACTGACGTGGCACTGGGGCTCAAAGGGAAAGAGCACCGACCCCATGAAGGAATGAAGCGCCACCTGGCCGCCGTCGTCCACGGCCACTACCCTGTCGTAGACCCTGGACAGGGCCTTGAACTTGCCGGCGACGATCGTCGCCAACTGGTCGGTGTTGCCATCGGCGCGAGCTTCGCGATCGGCCAGGAGCAGGCCGTCAGGGGTCAGGACCTAGGCCGAGACAGCGAGCCGAAACATAGAGCAATCAAATTTCCCCCCCCAATCGTTCGGCACGCCCGGGCAACCGTGCCTTGCAGCGCGCGAGGCAGAGCCTGGGAGCATTGGCGACAGCCAGCGCCCCGCAGCCCCGCACTGGTGGTTCCCCGGCCCGACGCGCATGATTGGGCGCCACATCCGCGGCACCGCCAGAGGAGTGTTTCAATGTATGAAATTCGCCCCGTATCGCTGCATGGCGTGCTGGCCACCCTGGCGGTGACCCGGGCTCGGGGTGTACCGGACGCGGTGATCCTGCAGGATGCCGGCAAGCTGCCGCAGACCCTCACCGACCCCGACACGGCGATCAGCATGGAACAGGAACTGGTGGTGTTCGACAACGCCCGCCGAGCGTTACCCGAGCCGCACCTGGGCCTGCTGATCGGCAGCTCCATGCCGATTTCCACCCTGGGCCTGCTGGGCTACACCCTGCTGGTGGCGCCAACCCTCGGCGACGCGCTGGATACCGGCCTGCGTTTCCCCATTCAGCTGGCCAGCCAGTTCGCCCCGGCCATGGTCCACCAGGGCGGCGAGCTGCATTTCGTGGCCAACGACTGCCATGGCTTCTTCGAAGGCCACGGTTTTTTCAGCGATGTGTTCCTCAGCGCCAGCCTGCGGGTCATCCGCGACTGCCTGCAATCGAAGAGCGAGCCATTGTGCGTGCACTTCAAGCGCCAGGCGCCCCCGGACCAGGAGCCCTATCGCCAGCTGTTCGGTGGCGACATCCGCTTCGCCAGCCATGGCGATTCGCTCAAGCTGCCCAAGGCCCTGCTGACCCGCCCGCTACCGCTGGCGGACCCGATCAGCTACCAGGCCATGCTCAGGCTGACCCAGGCACGGGAACAGGAACTGCAAACCATCGGCGGTGGCGGTTTGGCCAGTGAAGTGGCCGCCCTGCTCAAGTCCGATATCCAGCGCTACGGCGACCTGCCGGTCGTGGCCCAGGCCCTGAATGTCTCCGAACGCACCCTGCGGCGCCGGCTGGCCGAGCGAGGGGTGAACTTCAAGCGCCTGCAGAACATGGCTCGGCACCGGTTGGCCAACCGACTGCTGAGCACCACCCAACTGTCCCTGGATGCCATCAGCCAACAACTGGGTTTCGCCGCGCCCTCCTCCTTCGTGCACGCCTACTGCAAGTGGGCCGGAGTCTCGCCCGGGCGCTTTCGCCGCTCGCTGCGCGGCTGAGCGCCAGTCGACCAGGGCCGGCTACCGCCAGATGAAATGGCCGGAAAAGACAAAAAACTGGCCGGCCTCAGCACCTGGGGCCCGCGCCCGGGCCAGATACTGGTACCCGCTTCATTGCCTGTCCCATTCTAATAATACGGTCGCCCCGAGCAGCCAACGGCTACCTGGGACGGCTGACAGGAGCCTGTCGAATGCGCGCCACCTCCAGCACCGTACAACCCGGCACAGATACCGCCGCCCCTGGATCACGCCTGGCCCGCCGCCTTTCTCTTTCCGATGTACTGGTCTATGGCCTGCTGTACTTCTGCCCCCTGGCCCCCACGGCGGTATTCGGCATCGTCTACGGCATGTCCGGCGGCATGGCGGCCCTGGTCTATGCCGTCGCCGCCCTGGCCATGACCTTCAGTGCCATCAGCTATAGCGAAATGGCCAAGTCGGTGAATGTCAGCGGCTCGGTGTATCGCTACGTCAGCCTCGGCACCAACGCCTTCACCGGCTTCGTCACCGGCTGGCTGATCCTGCTGGACTACTTCCTGCTGCCGGCCCTGCTGTCGATCCTCACCGCCATCGGCATGGTCCTGCAATTTCCGGAAAGCTCGCGGGGCTTCTGGATCCTGATGTTCATCTGGTTGCCGGCACTGCTGAACATCATCGGCCTGAAGCTGACCCTGCGGGTCAACAAACTGTTCCTGCTGGTGCAACTGGTGACCCTGGGCGTGTTCTTCGTCTATTCCCTGTGGGGCGTGTTCCAGCACAGCCATGCCACCGGCCTGCTCACGCCGATCTGGGACGGGCAGCGCTTCGAACTGCTGGCGATACTTTCAGCCATCCCGGTCGCGGCGTTGAGCTTCGTCGGTTTCGACGCGATCTCGGCCCTCAACGAAGAGGCCAGCGGCGGTGGCCGGACCATTTCCAGGGCCACGCTGATGCTGCTGTTGCTGGTGTCCCTGCTGTTCTTCGCCCAGGTGTACCTGGTCAACCTGTTCGTTCCCGCCGGCACCCAATACGACACGGAACAGGCCGAAACCGCCTTCTATAGCCTGAGCCGCGATATCGTCGGCGCCTGGTTCCAGCCGATCATGATCGTGGTGGCCGGCACCGTCTCCGGGGTCGCCAACGCCATCGTCTCGCAGATGACCACCTCGCGGCTGATCTTCAGCATGGCCCGCGACGGACGCTTCCCGGCTTCACTGGCGCGCCTGGATCGGCGGGGCAACCCGGTGGCGGCCCTGCTGTTCGTCGCCATCGTCTCCAGCGTGATCGGCCTGGTGGCGGCCAACCAGGTGCAACTGCTGGTGACCCTGGTCACCTTCGGCGCGCTGTTCGCCTACATCACCTTGCACATCAGCCTGTTCCATCGCTTTCGCAAGCACCCCGAGCGGCACTGGTTCAAGCACGTGGTATCGCCACTGGCCGGCATCCTGATCCTGGTCGCCGCCCTGGCCAGCATGAACGACAACGCCCGCTGGCTGGGAGGCGCCTGGCTGTGCATCGGCCTAGTGCTGGCGCTCATCCTGCATCGCCAAGGCCGCCTGGGCAGCCTCCCGCTCGACCAATGACACCAGGCGCCAGCGCGCCTCTCCTACACCAAACCAAGGCAGCAAGGCATGTACTTCGATCAGCAACAACACATCCCCGCACCAGGCGGACAGATCTGGACCGCCATCAAGCACGGCGCGGACCAACACCCGCCCCTGGTGCTGGTGCATGGCGGACCTGGCTCCAACCACCTTTATCTGTCGAACTTCAGCGAGCACCTAAAGGACCGCACGCTGATCTACTACGACCAACTCGACAGCGGTTACTCGGCCCGCCCCCATGACCCGGCCCACTGGACCCTGGAGCGAGCCTGCGCTGAACTGGCGGCCGTCATCGAGTTCCATGCCCTGGAGCGCTTCCATTTGCTGGGCAGTTCCTGGGGCGGCTCCATCGCCACGGCCTACGCCAGCACCCGGGACCAGCGCCTGGCCAGCCTGGTACTGGCCGGGCCGTTGATCAATGGTGCCGACTGGAACGCCGACAACCACCAGCATCTGCAGCGACTGCCCAGCCCCTGGCGCGAGGTGCTGCTGGCGGGCGACAGCCGGCATCCGCAATTCGCAGCGGCGCTGCAGGTGTTCAACCGCAGGCACATGCTCAGGCTCGACGAGGAGCCAGCGTTCATCACCGAGTCGGACCGCCTGCACAACCCGCAGCTATTTCGGCATATGTGGGGAGTCGCGGATTTCTTCGGCGACGGTGCCCTGGCGCAGCTGGACCTGGTCCCCCTGCTGCCGCGAATCCTCTGTCCCGCCTATTTCGTGGTGGGCGAACACGATGAGTGCACTCCGGGCTCCATGCATCGCTACGTGCGCCATCTCAAGCAGGGCAGCGGCCATGTAGTGCCCGATGCGTCCCACCTGGCCCATGTCGAACAGCCAGGGCTGTTCTTCGGCTGGCTCGCAGAAGTCCTCGCACGCCATGACGCCCCGGTCCGAGAGGCGCCGGATCAGTCGAGGACGCCACTGAGCACTTCGTAGATGAGTCCGGTGGCGACGGTTACCAGGATCAGGTCGGTGCCGGCCTGCCGCCACTCATAGCCGTCGTAGCGTGGCAATTGGCCGAGCAGGCGGCCGTCGAGCTTCTTGGCGATGCCGGGGGGCAACGGTTTGCCCCGGGCCAGGTTCTTCTGGATACCCGGCGGCAGCGCCGGACCGGGCCGCCAGTAATCACGATGGCCACTCAAGATCCCCAATACATCGCCACGGTCGATGGACGGACCACCCTGCCAATGACCCTGCTCACCCCCTCGCCCCGGATTGCCGTGCCCCTGGCCATGCTCGACCGAGCCCTGGTCATGGCCTTTACCCTTGCCATGGCCGTTACCGGGATCGGCACCAGCGCCCATGGGGCCGACCATCACGGCCACGCAGGCCAGGGCGACGACCAAAGCTCGTGGAGCGTTCATGCTGGATCTCCTGTCTGGGAAGGGACGTCATGAACTATAGCCACTCCCTGCTGGCGGCAACCTGCCCGTTCACCTGGGCGGTCGCAATCTCCTACAATGGCCGCCTCATGGACCGAGTCCAGGCGCCGGGCGGCGTATCGTCCAAGGCCCCTGGCATTCAAGAGACAGACGATGAAGACCACCACTGCCCTGCTCCTTCTACTGCCTGCGCTACTGGCCGGGTGCGGCCCCGACCAGCTCATCTCCGACCTGCCCTCGCCCGGCGGCACGTATCACGTCGAAATCCGCCAGTGTCCCGAAAGAGGCAGCATCACCTGGGGCCAGAGCCTGCAAGTCTCGGTGCTGGAGGCCGGGAGATCGGAAAAGTGCAATACCTTCATCAGCGCCCTGGCCCAGTTCGGCGGGCAGGAATCGGCAGACCAGCTGCAACTGCAATGGCTCTCCGAAACCGAGTTGCGAGCCTGGCTGCCCAGCTTCAATCCCGAGTACGGCCCCCCGGCGTGGAATCACCGGCAGTCGCCGCTCAAGCTGGTCTTCAGGCCCGAGCCCTGACCCGGTTCGCGGGGCCCTGCCTGGTGAATCGACCAGCAGGAGCTAGCCTGCCGGGCGCATCGGCATCGAAGAACGCTTCCCGGTTCGCTGCGGTCCTGCATCAGGGCCCCGGCCGAGGCCAGGCTCGTTGTATCGCGTCCGGCCACCAGGGGCTCCTAGTGGAAGGTGCCGCCCGGCGTTCCTCGCGCCATGCCCGATGCGGCGTCCGGCGCCTCGCTCAGTGCGCCTGCTCGGCCTCACCAGCCTGGAGTCGCTCCACATCCCAGCCATCGAAGAACGCGCCATAGGCTTCGGCCAGCTCATTGAACGCGCCGCAACGGCGGGCAAGCTTGTCCGCGGCCAGGACTTCGGTCTTGCTGACGAACAGCGTCCAGTCGCCTTCATCGTCCTGGTGCACGTCCTGGACGACATAGTCGTGATCGACGAGCTCGGAATAGATCCCCATCAGCTCTTCCTCGGCCTTGGCGATGAAGAAGAACCCCCACTTCAACGGACTCGAGGTATCCCAGCCCTCGTGCTGCATCTGCGAATACGTGGCATCGATCGAGGCGTTATTGATTTCCATGGCTGACTCAAACCTGGGTTGAACGACTGCCAACCTGTGGTGGGTTGGTCATATGCGAGACGGATTGCTTCGCCGCGAGCGCTAGGCTCAATCCCAATAGACGGTGTAGACGTGGTAGCCGGCCCGGGGCTCTGGCGCGCCAGCGTGCTTGCCATAGGGCCAGCCCTCGCCGAGGCCATCGGCTTCCAGGCCCTCGATCCACTGCTCGGCCACCGCCAGTGGCGCACTGGAATAGATATGGATGTTCTCCGCCGCCGGCCAGTCATCGGACTCCAGCGCCTCGCTCCATTCCTGATGCAGGCCCACATACACGCCCTGGACGTCGGGACGCTGCTCCAGCGCCTTGAAATGCGCGTGGATCCGCGCGAGGCAAGGCCGGCCGAACTCCCACTGATTAGGGGCGATGGACTGCTCCTGGTCGTTACCCTGGAAATACTCGTCCAGGGTTACCAATGGAAGATGCTCCTCGTCCAGCGCCGCCAGCGCCTCGAGTCGCTCCAGCAGTTTTTCTCGATGATTCATGATTTACCTGTAGGTCGAAGTTCTGTTCGCCAGCCCCCACGATGCCTCGGGCAGGGTGCTGCCATCCCTGCGGCGCCAGCTCTGGCACAAGGCTTTGGGCGCGCCGAGCGAGACGCTCCCCACCTTGATCGGCCCGGGCACAGAATTCTGAACCTGTCTCTAGACAAGCCCAGAGCCAAGAGCGGCAGCGCATCACTGCCGTTTGGCAACTTTCATTAGGGTTGTTCGGCCATTTCTTTTAGTCTTTGCCCTGTTTTCGGCCTTTGGGTAGTTAGAAATATGCGAAAGGACGATAACCAGACAGGTGATTCCGGCTTGCTCGCGGCCGCTGGCCAGCCACCGGCCTTCGACATGCAACGCGCAATGCTGGATGCGACCTGCGACTGCATCAAGGTCCTGACTCCGGAAGGTGTCCTGCTGGCCATGAGCGCCGCCGGATGCCTGGCGCTGGGCATTGCACAACCCCAGGTCGAGGGGACAGCCTGGATTCCCCTGCTGCCGCCAGCGGTGCAGGCGGCCGCTCGCCAAGCACTGGCAAAGGCCGCCAGAGGCCAGACGGCCCGCTTTGCCGGCCATAGCCAGGCAACCGGACAACTCACGCATTGGGACAACCTGCTGACTCCGGTCGTTGATCGGGATGGTCGGATCTGTTCCATCGTCTGCGTTTCCCGTGATGTGACCGAGCAGGTTTCATTGCAGCGCGAGCTGGACCAGGCGCTGGAGCGAGAGAAGTTGCTGTCCGCGGAAATGGTGCACCGGATCAAGAACCTGTTCACCGTGGCTGCGGCGGTCATGCTGATGGCTGACAGGGAATCCCGGGCCTCAGGCTCTACCGAGCAGTTGGCCAGGATCGCCGCCAGCAAATTGCAGGCACTGTCCAGGGCGTACTCCACGGTGATGGAGGCGGGCGACGTGGTCAACGTGGAAATGGAAGGCTTCATGAAATCGGTATTGCAGCCCTTCGGTGGACAATGCCAGTTCAGCGGTGCCAGGCACTGCGTGCCCGGCCCGTTGGCCAACCTGCTAGCCTTGTTTCTCCATGAGCTGGCGACCAACTCAGTGAAACATGGGGCCCTCAGCGTTCCTCAAGGGCACATCAAGATCAGCTGGGTCCTGGGCGATGGCGCACTGGGTATTGCCTGGCAAGAGCAAGGCGGCCCGCTGATTTGCGCACCACCGGCCCGGCACGGCTACGGCACCAAGCTCATCGATCAACTGGCCGCCTCCGCTGGCGGGTTGATCGACCGAGACTGGCACCGCCATGGCCTGCAGGTCGGGCTGCGGTTGCCGCTGCACCACGGACAGGTGGATCGATGAGCCAGGACATGCAAGGCCCATGATCGCCCCCGCCCGGTTGAACCGCCTGGTCGTGCTCGCCGGAGCCTGGCACGGTCGCTGTCTCAGGTGCGCTCGCGGTAGCCATACTCGGCCCAGCGCTGCTTGACCTGATCCTGCAGCGCCGGCGGGAACGAATGCTTGAACGAGGCGGTGCCGGCCCGCATCTGCCCGCGGAACTGCTCGGGAAACAGGCAATTGATCACCGCCTTGCCACCGCTGCCCCGGGTCCTGTCGGCCTCATTCAGGTAAGGCACCATGGGAAACTCGCGCTGCTGCGGATAGCTGAAATGGTCATGGGCCGGATGCGAGCGCGTGGCCAGCGCCCAGACCACCTGGTCGATATCGGTGATATCGATGTCGTTGCCCACCAGGATCAGCTTGGGGATCAGGTAGCCGGGGTGGGTGTCGAACACCGTCCGGGCGATCAGGTCGGCGAAGGCCCTGGCCGTGGTGTGCAGGGCCGCCAGGGCGACGGTGTCCACCGCGATCACCGCCCAGCAACTCGCTGCCTCGTACGAGCACCACACCATGTCCACGGGAAGCCCGGCCTGTTGCAGTAGCTCCAGCAACTGCGCCGAGATCATGGTGCCCCAGATGGTGTGGTTTTCCTCGGGCGGCAACCCGGCCACGCAGATCGGCAGGATCGGCCGGTCGCGGAAGGTCACGGCATGGACATGGAACACCGGCTGTTGGTGCCCCACATGATGCTGGTAGCCGTGGTACTCGCCCATGGGGCCCTCCAGCGCCGTCTCGCTGAGGCTGATCTCGCCCTCGAGGATGATCTCCGCCTGGGCCGGCACCCACAGGCCATTGGTCTGGGTCTGGACCAGGTCGATACCCTGGCCCATCAGCGCCCCCACATACCCGGACTCGCTCACCCCGGCCGGCAGCGGCATGCCGGCCACCGCCACGGCCGCCGGTGGTGCGCCCAGGGCCATGGCCCACGGAGTGGCCTTGCTCTGCTGCGTCCACATCTGGCGGATCATGCCGATGTGCTGCGTGGGGATCGCCGGACCGGTGAGCCGGTTCTTGTCGAGCAGCATCAGGCGCCCGATGCCCCAACTGTCCCAGGTACGGTCCGGCGACTGGACGATATGGAAACCATAGGTGCCCAAGTAGCGCCCACCATCTTGCTGATGGAGCAAGGGCGCAGCGAAGCGGGTCAGGTCCACCTCGCCACCGCGCCAGATGTTCTGTTGCACCGGCCCCGCGGGCATATGGCGAGGGGCCACGGGCCGGGCCTTCATCGCCGCGCGGATGGCGGCGACGATGTCTCGCGCGGTGCTGGTCTGCGCCAGCCCCAGATGCAGGGCCAGGCGCCCGTACTCGGCGCCCGGCTTGCCGCTCATGCCGGCCGGGGCTCCCAGCACCCGCGCGCCCAGGGCATTGCCGGCAATGTTATGGAACA
Organism: Pseudomonas sp. KCJK8993; assembly: GCF_046230915.1. Taxonomy (NCBI): domain Bacteria; kingdom Pseudomonadati; phylum Pseudomonadota; class Gammaproteobacteria; order Pseudomonadales; family Pseudomonadaceae; genus Pseudomonas; species Pseudomonas sp. KCJK8993. Next base: position 28,473 of record NZ_JBJJLO010000044.1, on the reverse strand, counting down.
GCGGCGCGGGCAAGCGCTCTTCGTATACCCGCCGGGTGATCGCGGCCATTTCCATGTCGCCGTCGACTTCGACAGTGACGTCGACCAGATCCCCTCTGCTCCTGAGTTCCTCGATGAAGTGCCGAAAGTCCACGGCGCAGTCATGCAAGCTCATGTTTCAACTCCCTGTGGTAGATGGGACGAACTGGCGCTCGTAGGCCAGGACATGTTCGGGGAAGAGCTCGTCATAGGTGGGCGACTCGATGCCCAGCACATGCACCTCCATGGCGTCGATCCCGGCATCGGCCGAGTAATCGAGAATGCACAGGCCGGCCGCGCGAATCTGCTGGGGGCCAGCGCCTTGCACCGTCAGTTTGAACGCCTCCTGGTCATTCCCGGCGCAAGCCCGGACCTGCTCCTGGATAGCGGCATAACCAGGCCCCGGGACGAAGAGCCCGAAAGCCACGCCCATGGGCGGGTCACCCTGTTCGAGGTCGGACCAGCCAATGAGCTGCCCATGACTGAAGATCTGGAAGCGCCCCATGCCGATACCCTTGAAAGAACCCATGATTGGCTGGCAAGGGTAACCGATCGCCATTCACCATCGCGCGGTGCGGCACTGTCCTGACTCTTTGCACCTGACGGCCGCTGTAGGCATCGGCGGCGTTTAATGAGATAAAGCCACAGCCCAGCCCATAGGAACTCTCGATGATGCGCCACCTCAGTACCGCCCTCCCGGGCCTCGTCATGGCGACCCTGCTCTGTGCATGCACCACGCAATTGACCGAGGGCGGGCGCCAGGTGAACCTGGTCACCGCGGCCTCGGCCCAGGCCTGCAAGGTGCTCAAGGCCTTCACCGTCAAGGGTTCGTCCAATGGCGATGCGTTGAACATGGCCTTCAACCGAACGGCCGAGTTGGGCGGCGACAGCGTGAGCGTCATCGATGTCGGCGACGATTCCAGCCTCCAGGCAGCGGCCCTGCAGTGCCGCCGTGATGCGGCGCGCGGCTGAACACCGCCCGCACCTTCACCAGACCCTTTGCACCGTTCCCCTGGTCGTGAGCACGACCTCCAGAGATTTCAGCCAATGTCCAGGAAAACACCCGCAAGGACCAATACCGCCACCGCCGCCGATATCGAACGCTCGATCCAGGCCCTCAACAAGATGGCCGAACGCCTTTGGGGAGATGGCCGGGAAGCCGAGGCGCAGGCGCTGATCAATGCCCTGGACGCCCTGAACCGGGCACTGGATCGCATCCGCATCGGTGAAAGCCGCAGGGCCGTCACGGTCCATTGACCAGGCCTGTTTCCCCGCCAGATCCATGAAAGCAGAGCGCCATTAGCCCATCAGCGCTAGTCGACCCCTTTGCCCTGGTCCGCCTATAGTCCCGTCCCGCCGCCCCGATGCGGGCGTGACCAGAACCACCAAGGAAGGACCACCCATGGCGAACTCTCTGCCGTGCGCCGGGCGTTCGCTGCTGGCGCTCAGCCTGCTGTGCGCCAGCGCCATGGCCGGTACCGCGGGCGATTACTGGATAGTCCACGGCAAGCAGGAGCGTTATCGCCACGAGGTGTTCATTGCCGATGCCGCCGGTATCCTGCACACCCCTGAAGGGGTGCAGTCGGCCATGATCATGCAGATCTTCGAAGACCCGGCCATGCCGGTACTGACGGCCTACGAGATCCAGTACAAGTGCCAGGAACACAAGCTGCGCCTGGACAGCGCCAGGAACATGCGGCGCCTCGACTACGCCTTCAAGGACGCGACCACCAGCCGTGGCTGGATCGATCCGCAACAGTCCGCCTATTGGCTCCAACGCAGCTACGCGTTCGTTTGCGCCCCGGGCAACCGCGACCACAACCGGATGCTGCCGCTCGGCAGGATGTCCAACGTGCAGATGGTCCAGGCCGTCCAGGCGATGTTCGTGGAGCCGCAAGACAATCCGTCCGACCGCACAATGAACCCTGACCTGGATACGATGCTCGACCCTGTACCGTGAAAGACGACGGGGCGTATTCAGCACCCGAGCTGATCGGCAAGGTCCAGGAAGTCCCGGGCGTTGATGTCGAACCTTGCATCGAACGCCGTATCGACATCGCCATCAGGACCGAACTCCAGGGGCCTGGCCACAAACGCGGTCTTGAGCCCCAGGGCGCCGGCGGCCAGCAGATCGTACTTGTGGCAGGCGACCATCATCGCATTCCCGACGCCGATGCCCAGGTAGCGCAGGGCCATCTGGTAGGTGCGTGGGTCGGGCTTGAAGGTGCCGGCCATCTCGGCGGCGAAAATGGCATCCCAGGGCAAGCCACCACTGCGGGAAATGTTGATGACCGCGCTGACGTCGGCATTGGACAGGGTCACCAAAGTGAAACGCGGCTTCAGTCGCCGCAGTCCGGCAACCGCATCGGGCCAGGGCGCGATGGCCTGCCAGGCAAAATTGATCCGTTCGCGCTCATCAAGCGTCAGGAATTGCAGCCCATGGGCCTCGATCACCTCATCCAGGGCTTGCCGGTAGAGGCGATCCACCGAACTCCAGGGCCGCGCACCGGCAAGAATCCCATCCAGCGCCGGCCGGTACTTGCGCCGCCAGGCATCGACGAAACACCCCCAATCAATGTGCGCCCCGCGGTCGCCTGCCACCTGCCGGGCCTGTTCGGCCACGCTCGAGCGAAAATCGCAGACGGTTCCCTGGACGTCGAAAATCAAGGCTTGCAGCGAACTCATCACCTATTCCCTCCATGCGAGCGATCGAACCTCCCACGCCCTGGCCGCAGGGCACTTGTGGCTCCAAGGCCGGACGACACGCACGCCCCTGCGGCGGTTGCGGCATTGGCCGGCCGCAGCACGCTCCAGCCGGGGCGCAGCAAGCATAGCAACGGTGCTTGTGACACAGCGTGCCCACAGCCCTTCACCCGCAAGGAACCTGCTGGTTTCCAGCGCGAGGCGCAACGCCCTCAAGCTGCCAGGTGTGCCCGGAAGAACGGCACTACCCTGGCCAACGCCCTTGCCGTCGCTTCAGGCTGGTCGTACAGCTCGTAGTGCGAGGTATTGGGCAAGACCAGCAGTTCCTTGTCTCTGGAGGCCGCGCGGCCATAGAGCTCCTGGCCGTCACGATAGGCCCCGAAGCCTCCGGGCCTGTCACCGATCACCAGCAGCAAAGGTTGGGTCAACAGCACTTCGGCGAGGTGGAAGGCGTCCCAGTCCACCGCCGCCGCGCGACGCGAAAACAGGAATCTGGTGGGGCCATGCTCGGCACAGCCCCGTGCAGTCTTGTAGTAGTCGGTGGCTTCGAGAACATCGATGTCGTTGATTCCGACTTGCTTGGCCGCCGCCACCGATGGCGGCAGCACATCGTCCACCCGCCCTTGGCCACCCCGGGCCTCGGCGGTGCGCTGCGCCGCGATGGCTTCCAGCGTAGCGATTGGATCGTAGCCGCCAAAACCCTCACGGCTCAGGCGTCCGAAATTGACCCCGGTGATGCTCGCCACCGCCCTGATCCGCCGTTCGGACTTGACCGCACTGATGGCATAGCCGCCGCCACCGCAAATGCCCAGCACGCCGATGCGATCGGCATCGACATAGGGCAGCGTCACCAGGTAATCGACCACCTGGCGAAAGTCTTCCACGCGCTGCCCCGGGTCCTCGACCAAACGCGGCTCGCCACCGCTGGCGCCCTGGTAGCTGGCGTCGAACGCGATCACCACGAACCCCGCCTTGGCCAGAGCAGCGCCATACACATTGCCGGAGGTCTGCTCCTTGCAACTGCCGATGGGGTGCGCGCTGATGATGGCCGGATACTGCCTGTCGCTGTCGAACTGGGGTGGGAAGTGCAGGTCCGCGGCGATGTGCCAGGCCATGCCTGGGTTGCGGAACTGGACGGTTTCAATCGTGTGGCTCATGACCGGATCCTTGCATTGATGATGACAACCGGGGTTATGCCTGCTTCGGCAGTTGCCGTGTGCCCTGCAGGTTAGGCCTTGAGCGGTCTATTGATAATCCTTCAGAATCAGCATTCAGTCATAAGCAGGCTTGATAAATGCAAGGGCATCGACTTCGAGACCTGGAAGCTTTCCTCGCGGTAGCGGAAGAAGCCAGCTTCACCCGCGCAGCCGCGCGGCTGGGCATTTCGCAATCGGCCCTGAGCCAAGTCATCCGCGGGCTGGAGGAAAGCCTCGGCTTGCCACTGTTCGCTCGCACCACCCGCAGCGTATCGGTGACGCCGGCAGGCGAGCGCTTGCTGCTGCTCATCGGGCCGGCGGTGGGCCAGATCCACGCGGGGCTGGAGAAAGTCACCGAGCTGCGGGACAAGCCCTCGGGCACCATCCGCATCAGTGCCGATGAATACGCGGTGCACAGCGTGCTGCAACCGGCGCTCAGGCACTTCCTGCCGCAATACCCGGATATCAACGTCGAACTCACCGTCGACTACGGCCTGACCGATATCATCAGTGGCCGCTACGATGCCGGTGTGCGCCGGGGCGGGTTGGTGGCCAAGGACATGATTGCGGTGAACATCAGTGCACCGCACCCGATGAGCGTGGTGGGCTCGCCCGCCTACCTCGCGCAGCGCCAAGCGCCGCAGCAGCCGCGAGACCTGACCGACCACGCCTGCATCAATCTGCGCCTGCCCACCCATGGCGAGCACTTCGCCTGGGTGTTCGCCAAGACGGGTCAGGAGCAACGGGTCCGGGTCGAGGGCCAGTTCATCAGCAACAGCATCGCCTCGGCGCGCGAAGCTGCCTTGCACGGCCTGGGCCTGGCGTACCTGCCCCTGGCCTACGTCAGTGATGCCCTGGAGAGCGGGCAGCTCGTCGAAGTGCTGCCGCAATGGCGCAAGACATTCGAACCCTATTACCTGTACTACCCCAGCCGCCGTCACCCATCGGCAGCCTTTACCCTGCTGCTCGAGGCATTGCGCCACAAACCACAGGCCACAGCGTTATCGACCTGAGGTGTGCCGAATGGCTCCCGGCGGCTGACCATTGATGCGCTTGAAGGCCCTGCTGTGGGCCGCCAGGCACATGGGACTTCCAATGGTTCACGCTGATGCGCATGGCGCCACCCAAGATGGCCCGCACGGCATCGGAGTGGACTTGCTCCGGCGCCCGGGAATCGTCATCGGCATGTGCGGCTGCGTGCTTGCCCATACCGGCCTGTGGCCGCGACATGGCGCGGCCACAGGCCCGGCGCTGCACATTTGAACGAAGCGGGAGCTGATCAGGGGCGGGGTTGCCCATGCACCGCCCGCAGGAAATCGGCCGCCAGGTGATGCGCCCATGAACGCGCCGTAAAGCCTGCGAGATAAGCGCAGTGGCTGCCTCGCCGGGTAACGGCCAACAACGTCCTGGGCATGCGTGACAGGGCGTTCTGGTGATCGCGCACGTTACCCAGTACGCAGACCGGATCATCCTCGGCGTTGAGCACCAGCAGCGGGATGGTCACGGTCTCCATCACCAGCATCGGGTTGCAGGCCTCGAGGAAGGCTTGCTGGGTGGGATAACCCGCGCACTCGTACAGGTGCCGGTGGAACTCATCCAGGCTCTGCGCACCCTCCAGGGCCGCCAGGCTGGGCAAGTGCGCCAGCGCCTGGCGATTGGGGGCCACGAACTGGCGCACCAGTTTCCTGGCCATCAAGCGGGTATAGGGCGCACGTGCACGGCCGAAAGCCACGCGGATGTCGTAGCCCGGGCAATAGGCGAAGGCGCCCCGCAACGGCGTATCGGCGCCCTGCTCGCCCAGGTAGCGGATCAGCAAGCCGGTGCCGGCGGAGATGCCGGCAGCGTACAGCGCCGATTGCGGGTAGCGCTCGGCGATCAGCCGCAGTTGTTCGCGCAGATCGGCGGTATCACCCATGGTGTTGAAACGCGGGCTGGTCAGCGGCAACTGGCCGTGGCCGCGACGCTCGCATAGCACCACGCGCCAGCCGGTGAGCCGCCTAAGATCACGGACGAAGCCACGCATGCTGTGTGGCGAGCCGGTGATGGTATGCAGCACCACCAGGGTCGGGACCTGCTCCGGCAGATCGCAGCCAAGCCAGTGCAGCGCGGTGGTGCCGCCATCGGCCATGCGCAAGGTATCGACATGCTCGTAGCTCAGGCGCGCAGCCAGGACCTTCTTCAACCCCAGCCCGAGCAGTTGCAGGTGACCGTTGAACAACCAGGGCGTGGCCCAGAAGCGTCGGCTCAAGCGCGGTACCTGGGCAATCAGCGCCTGGTTCTGCGGGTTGGGCTGGTAGATCAACTGTGGCCTGCGTGCGGCCGTGAACAGATAGTACGCACCCAGCCCGACAGCCAGCACGGCACAGGTGCTGATCCAAATCGACATCCAGAGTCCCTCGATCAAAATGTGCAACACAGGTTCAGGTCGCTACGCTGGCCAAGACCCGGCCCCACGTCAATACCTGGCTTCAGCCCCGGGGCCGATTGCGCACCACCTCTTCTTCCAGTTGCAGGAGCAAGCGCTGTAGGCGAGGTTCGCGCGCAACATGCCAATCCGTGAACACATTGAAGATGCCGCGCATGATCGAAATGGGCGCCCAGCGAAAAGGCGCGGTGATGCGCGGCTGGCGCTTGCGCAGTCCGCGCACCACGCCACGGCCGATCACTTCCGGTCCCACCGGCTGGTTCAAGAACGGCGCAACCCCGATTTCGTTCATCTTGGTGGCGATGGCGTTGCCACCGAAGGCAACCTTGGCGATGGCGGTATTCACCCAGCCCGGATAGAGCACGCTGGCAGTGGCGCCGGTACTGCCCAACTCGGCGCGCAGCGAGCGAGTCAGCGACTCCACTGCCGCCTTGGACAAGGCGTAGGGCGCATTGGCCATGCCATTGAGATAGGCGTAGGTCGACGAAGTGACCAGGATCTGCCCGCGGTTGCGCACGACTTCCGGCAATGCCGCGCGCACCGTATGCCACACGCCGAACAGGTCCACTTCGACGATGCGCCGGAACTCATCCTCATCGCAGGTGCGCAAGGTCGCCGGCGTACCCTTCCAGGAAATGCCGGCGTTGGCGAAGGCCACATCCAGATGGCCAAAGCGTTCCACAGCCTGGTGTACCACCTGCCTGGACGCCGCGCTGTCGGTCACGTCCAGCTCCAGGGCCAGCACTCGTTGGCCATCGAACTCCTGGGCCAACAGGTCCACCGCCTCCTGCCGGGTATCGGTCAGCACCAGGTTGGCGCCGTGCACATACAGCTCCCGGGCGGTGGCGGAGCCGATGCCGCCGGCCGCACCGGTGATCAGGACAACTTTGCCGTGAAGGTCGTAGTTCATGCTGTCTGTCTCTTGTTGTTGGGTCGGGAAACTGCCGCGCCGCCTTGCCTACGACCTGGCTGCCAGCCAGTACCCCGCCCCGCCATCGAGGTCATGACCCACGGGACAGCGCCGGCCTGCGGTGCTCAGGACGTCTTGCGGGTGTTCGTGAGTCGTACCGCTTCAGCCACCTTGCTTGGCTCGAAGCCGATCCGCTCGATCAAGCGCCGCAGCAGACCGCATGTTTTGGCGACCATGCCGTTGCTGCTCGGCACCGTGACCAGGTCACGCCGGCGCTCGATGCAGTCGACGAGGGAAGCAACCACCTGGTCCAGCGCCACGAACTTCCAGATGCCCCGGTGGTTGTTCCACACCAGGGCGCTGCACGGATGATCGATGACCGCCTCCATCATCGGCGTCTGGAAGAACGTCGGATGAAAACTCCCCACCCCGACGCCCTGGGGCTTGAGCTCCAGGCGAATGCTGTCGCACAGGGCCCAGACCCCAGCCTTGCTGGCGGTGTAGTGCGCGTTCAGGGGCGAATGCACGAACGCCGCCATCGAGGAGATGGCCAGCAGGTAACCCTGGCGCGCCTTTACATACGGCAGAGCGGCACGGAAGGTGCGCCAGACGCCGTTGAGGTTGATATCGACAACCCGGTCGAAGGCGGCGGGTTCCATGGACTCCAGCGATTCGGGAGAGCCGATGCCCGCCCCGGCGATCACCACATCGATGCCGCCAAAATGCCCTGCCGCATGCTTGAGCGCCGCCTCCAGACTCTGCAGCGAACACGCGTCGGCCACCCAGCCAGCGGCAACGCCGGGACCGCCCAGATCGATTGCCAGGGCATTGAGGCTGTCGCGGTCCAGGTCCAACAGGACCAGCTTGGCCCCCTTCCCGCGCAGCGCGATGGCAGCGGCCCTGCCAAGGCCGCCGGTGGCGCCGGTGATGGCGATGACGCGATCTCTGAGTACGTAACGGGTCATGGTTGCTTTCCTAGCGAGTCTTGGATGCAGGGAGTGCACAGGCCGCGTTATCCAAGGGAGCGCCGCTCAGGCTCATTGCTCTTTGGCGCCACCGGGACCGTGCGCAGGAGGAAGTCGACCTGGTCGGCCACCACTTCCTCGAACGGCTTGCCGACATAGATAGCGAAGTGGCCGTAGGGATAACGCTTGATTTCGTGATGCGGAGCGCGCCCGGCGTGTCGCAGGGTCGCCTTGGCCGGAGCCACGCTATCGGGGTCGCAAACGCTGAACAGCACGGGAGCTTGAATCGCGGGAGTCCGGCGCCCGGGGTAGTAGCGGATGATGTCCAGGGCGAAGCGTGCGGCGATTTCGTTGCGATTGCTGGCACCGGGAGCGATCAGCCCGTGGTACCCGCCCCAGCTATCGGGCGAAGTCATGAACGCCGTCTCACCCGGCTGGCCGGCGAGCGCGGCCATCACCGGCCTGGCACCGAGCATCGCGCCGAGGCGGTCCAGCACCGCCAGCGCGGTGAGCTTGATGGACACCAGCGGCTGGGTGACGAGACTGGAGGCCAGGCCATCGGTGAAGGGGCACTGGGAAATCACTGCGGCCACCCGCGGGTCCTCGGCGGCGATCGTCAGCACATGCCCGCCACCAAAGGAGGTGCCCCAGATCGCCACACGCTCCGGGTCCACCTGCGCAAGGCTTCGAGCGTGGGCAAGCGCGGCATGCCAATCCTCCAGCTGGCGCTTGATATCCAGCAATTGGCGAGGCTCGCCATCGCTGTCGCCAAAGTGCCGGTAATCAAAGGCCAGGCAGGCGTACCCGGCCGCCACGAAGCGTTGAGCGAAAGCAGGAATACGCATTCCCCGGGTGCCGCCCAGCCCGTGGCCCATCACCACCACAGGGAACGGGCCGGCACCTGCCGGCCGATAGAAGTCGGCTACGCAGCGAGTGGCATTGGAGTAGAAGTGCAGCGTTGTCGAGACCGGGGATTCACTGATATCGCTCATGGTTCGCTTCCGTTGGAATAGCTGGCGTGATTGCATTGTTGGCAAGGTAAAACGGCCCTGCTTGACGCTATCCGCCGGGCCGCTTATCAGTTCACGCCAACAACACAGTGGGCTGCGGCCCGGCAGGCGCGTGCGGTTAGCCTGCCTCCGGGGGATTGGCCTGCTCTCTGACAGCCTTGGCGACGCGGTCAGGGTCGAAGCCAATGCGCTCGATGATCCGCCGTAGCAGCCCGGGCGCCTTGGCTACCAGGCTGTTGCTCCCCGGCACGGTGACCGTGTCGCGCCGACGCCCGATGCAGTCGACCAGCGCCGCGACCACCTGCTCCAGCGACACCAATTTCCAGAGCCCCTGGTGGTTGTTCCAGACCAGCGCACTGCAACGCCCCTGGAGCGCGGCATCCATCATGGGTGTCATGAAGAACGTCGGGTGAAGAGACCCGACCCCTACCCGCAACTGCGCCAACTCCAGGCGAATGCTGTCGCACATGGCCCAGACGCCAGCCTTGCTGGCGCAGTAATGGGCGTTCAGCGGCGAATGCACGAAGGCAGCCATGGACGAGACGGCCAACAAGTAACCCTGGCGTTTCCTCACATGGGGAAGCGCCGCGCGGAAGGTCCGCCACACGCCGTTGAGGTTGATATCGATAGTCCGCTCGAAAACCTCCGGGCTCATGGACTCCATGCTTTCCTGGGTAGCCACGCCGGCGGCCGCCACCACCACGTCGACTCCCCCGAAGTGCTGCGCAACGGCCGCCAGGGCCGTCTCCAGGCTATGCAGCGAGCGCACGTCAGCGACCCAGCCCGCCACCTCATCGGGCTTACCCAAGGTCGCGGCCTGTTTATCCAGGACCTCAAGATCCAGGTCCAGCAATGCCAGCTTGGCCCCCCTGCCCCGCAGCGCCTGGGCCGCGGCTCTACCCAGTCCTCCTGTGGCGCCGGTGATGGCGATCACGCGGCCTTTGAGGTCGTAGTTGTTCATGGCAGCACCTTCAGCAAGTCTCGGGGAGGGGTGGGCAAGCACTCTGTTCAGCAGCGCATCGCGCTCGAAGCAGCGTGTATGGGCATTCTTGACCACTCCCCAAAGAACGGCTTGACGCTACCCGTCGCACGGCTTGACACTTTGCGCCAAACAACAATCGAGAGCTCGCATGAGCCAGCCACTGCACCGGCGCGTGGTTCCAGAAACCTACGTGCAACTGCTTTACGACTACCTGAAAGCCCACGGACACGATCCGGTTTCAGTGCTCGAAGAACCTTGGCCGCAGCCGGATCCGAACGGCGCCGGAGGAGTCGACGTCGAGCACTGGGAACATATGCTGGCCATGGCTGCGCGGCAGTTGGGCGATCCGCTGCTGGGCATCCACCTGGGCCGGACGATCAGCGCCCGACACTTTGGAGTGCTCGGTTCGGTGCTCCTGGCCTGCAACACCCTCGAAGCGGCCCTGGCGCGCCTGGAGCGTTATCTGCGCCTGGTGTTCGATGTCCTGCCGATGTACCGCCGTGAAGGACAGGGCTGGGTGGAAATCGTCTGGGACACCAGCGAGTACCAGCCCGGTCCCTTGGTCAATGAAACGGGAATCGTGGCGATGGTCCAGTTCTGCCGCGACCTGGTCGTTGGCGCGGTCGATCCGATCCAGATCGACTTCAATCATCAAGGTCCCACTGACCCTGGCCCTTATGAAGAATTCTTTGGCTGCCCCGTGCGTTTTGCCCAGGCGCAAGCGGTGATGCGCTTTGCCCCGGATGTGCTGGCGATGCCGCTGAAAAGCCCTGACCCGGCGCTGATCACATTGCTGGAACAGCATGCGGACCGGCTCCTGGCACAACTGCCACAGCAGGACGAGATGGTGGAGCAGGTACGCAAGACCATTTCCAGGGAGCTGCACGAGGGTGAACCAAGCATCGAGCGAATCGGGGCCCGGCTTCGTCTCTCCCCGCGGACCCTGCAACGGCGCCTGCAAGAGACCGGCACCACTTTTCGCGGCGAACTGAACCTGGTCCGCCATGAACTGGCCTTGTCATACCTGCGCGACCCGCGCCTGCAGATCGTCGATATCGCCATGCTCCTGGGGTATTCGGAGCACAGCGCCTTCACCCGGGCATTCAAGGAGTGGAGTGGGCAAACGCCGCTTGAAGCCCGGCAGAACCAGCGCTCCTAGGAAGAATGCCGGCCCTTGCTTCAAGGCAGCCCGGGCATTCGCGTCCGGGCCCTTCGCCTGACGACACAGGCCAGGCATGAAAGGTAGGCCCGGGGTCGCTGACGTACCCAGCGATTCATGGAAATACCGGTATAGCGCTCATCTGCCATCAAGCGCTTTCACCCTCGGCCAACCGGCATCACGCTGCCCATTGCGGGCAGCGTGCCGAAAGCTCAAGGCCGTGGCCGTACGAGCGGGGCCCAGAGAGGCTTCAGCCCACGACTTGTTCCGTGGCGTCCTCTGTCCCCTGCTCCTGGGGACGTTCCTTGGGCTTGGACTGCTTGCGTCGCGCTTGTCCACGCTGGCGTGAGGCCTGCTGCCTGGCATGCAGCGCCTGGGAGGCGGTGACCGTACCAGCAGCCTGGCCATCCAGGTCGAGCCGCGGCGCATCCTGGGTCATGCAGGTCCAGTAGCGACTGCCCTTGCACCAGGTAGCGATACCCAGCTTGAGCTGCTCGCTGGTCAGGCCGAGCAGTTCCAGGTGCTGCTCGGCATCCTTGAAGATGCCCTCCTTGAGCGGAACCTTGGGCGCCGGATTGACCGGAAAGGCCAGTGGAAAGTGCTTCTGCAATCGCCAGATGGCCTCTACCGCAGGATCTTGCTCACGGGGCTTGGTGTGCGGCGCAGGCTTGCGCTTACCCTGTTTGCTGCTTTCAGTTTTTACCTGCTGTTGTTCAGCCCGCAGGCGGTCACGTAGCTCAGCTAGTTGCTCAAAACCCATCGTTCATTTCAGCTTCATGGTTGATTCGTGGCGCAAGATTACCCCAAGCAGTCGTTTGGAGCAGCCTAAACCAACAACGAAATCAACATTGCATTCCGAGCGGCAGCTGGCCTCAAGAACTCGGTTCTCATGCCCCACCTTCTGGGCCATCGCCCGCAATGGCGAAAGTACCTGGCGCCGGCAAGGAGCGACTCCTGCTCGAAGAGAGGCAACGGGCCAACACGCTCATCGGCCTGCTTCAGCTCGGCTAGCGAACCCTGCATCTTCTCAACAGGGTCCGGTGGATGCGCTGGACAGCCGGCTGCCGAGCGTCAGCAGTTGTTCGAAGGGATATTCACCCAGGCAGGCCTGGTCATATCCCAACCCATGGCAGAGCACCTGGGTTACAGCGCCACAGGGTCTCGTCGCAATAGTGCGCGATGAGCGCTGGTGTCTGCAGGCCGGCGATATCCTGGCGATGGTCGCAAAGAAAGATGATTCGCGCGAACGGCCTGGCGATCTGCGCATCGGTACGCCGAAAACGGTTGATCCATTCTTCGCCAGGCACCAGCCGACTAGGGGGCCCATCGACACCAGGACCATGGTGCTGGACCAGCCCAGGTCATTGTCATCAAGGGTTGGCAGAGCCACACCTACAACGTACTCCTCACTCGTTTGTCGCCATTACATCTGTCTGCCATTTCGCGCAGAGATCGCAACGGTGGTCGGCGAATCGGCAAGTGGTACGAACTTGCGCGTCGCGCCATCAAGCGCATCGATTCCCCCCGCTTCGATGTCGTAGACCCAGCCGTGCAAGTTCATGCGCCCCTGCTCGAGCGCCAGTGCCACGGATGGATGCGTACGCAGGTTCGCCAGTTGTGCGATCACGTTCTCACGCACTAGGCCATCGAGCTTCGCGCTGGGTGTGTCGAACTCATGGGCCGCGTTGATCGCTTTTGCGGCGTCCGCGTGGCGTAGCCAGTTGGCGACCGCCGGAAGATGATCCAGGCACGTGCAGCGTGAAATCGCACCCATGGCTCCGCAGTCCGAGTGGCCACAGATCACGATGTCCTGCACCCCAAGTACTGCAACTGCATATTCGACAGTGGCCGAAACGCCGCCCGGCTCGGGACCATAGGACGGCACGATGTTGCCGGCGTTGCGAATAACGAACAGTTCGCCCGGCTCACGCTGCGTGAGGAGCTCAGGTACGACACGACTGTCCGAGCAGGTGACGAACAACGCCTTGGGGTTCTGTGTCGTCGCGAGCTGCTTGAAAAGCTCGATGCGTTGCGGATAAACCTCGCGCTGAAAGCGCAGAAAGCCGTCGATGATGTCACGCATGGAGTCCTCCGAACCCAAATACCAGATGTTGGCGCAAAGCACTCGATAGGCCATCGCGCCGCAGTGCTCGTCATTATTGCAGACGTCGCGCGCTGGCTGTAGATAGGCATCGAGGCATAGCCATCGCGGAGGATACCTGTCTATCGTGACCGGCAGGCTTCTGCCTTGCCTGCATTTATACCGTTGAAGCTTGAGATCGCTGTGGCGATGTCAGCTGAGCAGGATATAGCCCGCATCGATATTTCTTCCGGGCAGCGAACAGTCACTGTGAACTGGCCGATCTCCGACCCGGACGGTTGCGCTCGCTTCATCCGCAGTCGCTCCCAATGATCCGCATCGACCCCATCTGGCTCGCCACCGAGCCCATGGATATGCGCGCTGGCATCGAAACAGCCCTTGTCCGTATGATCGATTCGGTGCAGCGAAGCCGCACTGCGCTTATCTGTTCGCCAACCGCCGCGCCAATCGGATGAAAGTACTGGTACATGACGGCATTGGTATCGGGTTGGTGGCGCGCCGCCTGAATGGACTCGACCCCTATGTTTATTTCAAGGACGTGGTGACGCGGCTTCCTACGCAGCGAGCATTTGAAATTGATCAGTTATTGCCGCATAAATGGACGCACATATGTCATTGCTCTTGAGAATTCTTGTAGAACGGTGGTTCGAATGACTTCATATTCATGTTTGCTCAAGCTGCCGTCAGTGCAGACTTACCAAGCACTACGGACGGGCTCCGGCCTTAGCGGCAAGACAGATGAAGCCTCTGTACGAGGTCTGCCCAATACCCTCTTCGCCGTTCAAATCCTATATGGGACTCTACCCGTGGGAATGGGGCGCGTGATCGGTGACGGAGGATGCTTCTTCCAAGTTGTGGATATAGCCGTCCTTCCCGCGCATCAAGGAAAAGGCTTAGGGAAACGAATCATGGCGGAAATCATGAAATACATCCAAGCCAACGTTCCTGAAAGTGGGTATGTCAGCCTTATCGCGGATGGCCAAGCACAAGACCTTTACGCACAGTTTGGTTTTATTCACACGGCACCACATTCTGTAGGTATGGCTTACAGTATCCCACCTAGGCCTACCGGTCACACATCTTGATGTTACGAACACAGGAGGTGGTACAGGCCGACGATTACAAAGCATCACTCCAGTTGCAGGTGCTCCTGGACGATACAGGCTATGAATGGTTTGGCGAAAGGGCTTAGGCGGCGGATGAAATCCTGGAAATAAGGGCGATCGCGTCCACTTAAAAATACGCGGACACCATCGCCCTTGAAGCTGGAGATTGGTAGGCGACTTGCCCGCACGGTTACGCTATATCAGATAATAACCACTTATATTCCAACCTTTATTACATCGGCGCTGTAGCGGATATCAAGTAGAGAAAAAGCGATCTTTCAAATGGCCAGCCGCCTCTCCATAGGCTGAAAGATCAGTCCGGCAAACTCACCCACCTCTCCTGACAATGTAAAACCGTATCGTTCGTAAGCGGCCACTGAAGACAGCGACGCTCTGACTGTTATCACATTGGCTCCGGCCTGCTCGAGAGCTGCACTCACCAAGCGCTTGCCAACACCACGGCGCTGCCAAAGGGGGGCAACGAACAGCATCGCCACATGACACCCTTCCTTTAACTCGATCAGCCCAACCAGAGTTCCCTCTGCGACACAAACCAGCATTAGGCTGTTACTTGCCATTCGTTCGGCAAACGCTTCCTGTGCGGCTACCTTTGCGAAGGTTTCCACGCCCTGCGCCGACAGCGAGGGTGCAACCGCCATCATGAAAGCCTCCAGGCATAGGGCATTAGCGCTCGGCAGGTCTTCGTGAGTCATCTTACGTATCTGCATATTCGTCGTCCGTGGCGTGAGTAGAGTGTTTCTATACTAGGGCACTTGACCTTGCGATACCTAGCAACGCCTCGGCGAACAGATACCGACATGCGCGACAGGTATCGTCCTGGCTCGCATCGAACCTCTCATGCCATGCGGTAAAGGTCGTGTAGCCCTGCTGAGCAGATACCTCTCGGTGTCAAGCACGCATCATATGGACTACCAGGCCCACTACGGCGCAGGCAACCAACACCTGGATCACACCTCGCTTAAAACGGAACAGGGCCACGGCAGCCGCAACCGCGATCAGCGCGCAAGGCCAGTCGAACACCCCGCTGAAACCCTTTGGCCAGAGCACGTGATAGCCGAAGAACATGGCAAGGTTGAGGATCACCCCTACCACGGCGGCCGTGATCCCTGTCAGCGGTGCGGTAAATTTAATCTCGTTGTGGGTCGACTCCACCAAAGGGCCACCGGCCAGGATGAAAAGGAAGGACGGCAGGAAGGTGAACCAGGTGACGAGGCTTGCCGCGACTGCGCCGGCAAGGAAGGGGTGTTCCGTACCCAACATCGGCTGCATGTAACCACCGACGAAACCGACGAAGGCTACCACCATGATCAGTGGTCCTGGCGTGGTTTCCCCCAGGGCGAGGCCATCGATCATCTGGGCTGGCGTTAGCCAGCCATAATGCCCGACAGCGCCCTGGTAGACATAGGGCAGCACGGCGTACGCTCCTCCAAAGGTCAACAGTGCAGCCTTGGTGAAGAACCAGCCCATTTGCGTCAGGGGGCCATTCCAGCCAAACGCAAGCGTCAGCAGCCCCATCGGCAAGGCCCAGAGCATTGCGCCGATCAGGACCAGGCGCAGCAAATGCGCTACTCGAAAACGCGCATGCTCAGGCGCTGGCGTGTCGTCGTCGATCAGGGCCGGACCATAGCTGCTCTTGGTCGCCCCATGACCGCCACCAATCATGAATTTACCGGGCACGAAACGCCCCCCCATATAGCCGACGATACCGGCAACCAGCACGATCAGCGGGAAAGGCACGTTGAGGGCGAAAATGGCTACGAACGACGCCGCGGCCATGGTCCATAGCCAGCCATTCTTCAGCGCACGCGAACCAATCCGGTGGGCAGCGTGTACGACAATGGCCGTAACCGCCGGCTTGATGCCATAGAAGATCCCCGCGACTACCGGCACCTCGCCAAAGGCGACGTAGATCCAGGACAAGCCAATCAGGATGAACAGCGAAGGCAACACGAACAGCACACCGGCAATCACGCCCCCCCAGGAGCGGTGCATGAGCCACCCGATGTAGGTGGCTAGCTGCTGAGCTTCAGGGCCCGGCAATAACATGCAGTAGTTCAGCGCGTGCAGGAATCGCTTCTCGCTGATCCAGCGTCGGCGCTCAACCAGCTCTTGATGCATGATCGAGATTTGCCCGGCGGGCCCGCCAAAGCTGATAAAGCCCAGCTTGAGCCAGAACAGAAACGCTTCAAACAAGCCAATCGGCTTCTGAGCAGCGAGTGGCTGTTCGCTTACTCCGGAGGGGGTCTCAACCATGTGGGGTTTCCTCGTGTGCGAAAGCCGTCAGCAAGCTGTCGAAGATGCCCCCGGCGACTATTGTCAGTTGATCGTCGTCGCCAATGCTTTCTCTCATGCCCGCTAAGACACGCTCGATGCCTGGCGCCTCGCAAGGCTGGCTTCCACCTACATCCAAGTAATGGACGACAGCGGCCAACCTGGAAAGGCCCGGCTGCTGAACGGCAAAGCTCTCGATAAGGGTTTCGAAGGACACTCGCTGGCCGACGTGGCTGAACCGGGCACCATCGAAATCGAAGCCGAGCGCATTGCTTGGGCAGTCGTTGGGGCTGTCCAGCCAAATGAATTGCGCATCGGCATCGATGAAGCGGCGAATCAGCCAGGCGCATGCCAACCGATCCACCCAGGGACGCTTTCGGGTCGCCCATCGGCGCCCCTGATAGTCGCTGCTCTCCAGCCGATCAATGGCCTCGTCGCATGCATGGGGCTCATCGTAAGACAGTGCACGGCTGATGGCCGCCTCAAACTCCTGAAGTGCCGAGTCGGTTTGGGCTTTGAGCAAGCCGGGAAAGAAATCGATGGCTGCCAACTGGTCGAAGGACTTTCTGAGCTTACGCACCTGCCGTGCTGCCTGCAGCGCGTTGTCTGACGATAGCTTGGCCCTGCGCCCTGCAATGTCCTCCATCAACTTGGTGTACTCATCGCTTCTGTCGAACAGCTCACTGAAGCGCTCTTCACTCTCAGACAAGGACAAGAGATACGCCGTGCCGTTGATAGCCAGCACATCGCGCTTCACCGTTTCAAGCATCTCGCGTCCAGCGCCTTGTTCCGGAAGCAAATACACGCCATCGCGCAGTACTGCGGCACCAGAGGCTTTCAGGGTCCTCCAGGCGCGCATCCGTTCAGTGGCATTAGCCGTCGGCAAGCCGAGAATCAGCAATGACCAACCAATCATGTAGAGAACTCAACATAAAATGTATCCTCTTCTACATTAGTTTGACTTTAGCCAAAAGCAAAAATGCTCATCAAGCCAACTGAATAGAACGCCGCATCGTCAAAGAATGCCTGACTGGATGACCTTAATCGCGCAAGTATTCCTTGACGTAGCGCACTGTCATTTCCAACGTTCGCGTCATGTCGGGATGAGCGAACTGATACTTCCTTTCAAGCTGCTTGCTAGCGCTCATGTCAAAGCGTTGCGTCTGAATGAAATCCAATGACTCAGCACTGATCCCGAATCGGGATGCCAGGCCGGGAATCATCAAAAGCCACCGAAGCAACCTCATTGCTACATAGCGGCGGGGCGCCTTGACTTGCAGCGTTGTTGCCATCTGCTCCAGCATCCCCTGTAGGTTCGGTGTGCCGTCATAGAGAGCCAGGACCTGCCGGTTGGCCATCGAAGGGTCGAACGCCACGCAGATAATCATTGTCACGAGGTAATCGACACTGACCAATGGCAGCCAGTGCCTAGCGGAACCGGGGACGGCCTTGAACCGGCCTTGGGCCAGATTGCGGATGAGTTCGGCCAGAGGCTGTCCCTCCAGGATGTGCCCGCTCTCGCTGTGGCCGCACACCGTGGCAGGATGAACGATCGTGTAGTCCGCATTCGCTTCCTGCATATAACGGATGACTGCGAAATGGGACTCGAGCTTGCTGCCTTCATAGCCACCGACACGGCTGTAGACTGCGGGCCAGTCGGTGTTTTCAGGGCACTCATGATCCACCCCGATATTGGCCAGATGACTAAGGTTTTGCAGCATGAAGCCGCCCACCATCAGCAATCGGATGCGCTGGCTCGCCGCAAGCCTGGCGACTCTCAGCGCCCCTTGTACGTTCACTGCACGCGCGGCGTCCATGGTCAGCCCCCAGGAGAATTGCGCAGCGAGGTGAAAAACCACAGAGACCGAAGCCAGGCATTGCGTGGCGGCCTCGCTCAGTCCAAGCCCCTCCCTGCTAATATCGCCTTCAACAGCGTGGACATAGGCAGGATCACCGCCCAAGCGACCCACCTGCTCTCTGAGACGGTTGATGTTTTCTGGGTTGCGCATAAGCACCCAGGTTTTGTGCCCCGCCGCAGTAAGATGGGCCAGCAAATGTTGCCCCACAAATCCACTGCCGCCTGTAACGAAGCATTCCGCACTCATGCCTGACTCCTTGTTTGAATGATCGGCGCAGGCTAAGGTATAGAGTCAACTCTATAGTCAAGGAATTTTTACTGTGAATATTGGAGAGCTGGAGCGTCGAAGTGGCATCGGCCGCCATGCATTGCGCTATTACGAACAGCTCGGGCTTATAACGGCCCATCGTCAGGCCAACAACTACCGCACCTACAGCGAGCAGACCGTTGGCGATCTGGCCTTCATTCAGAGCGCGCAGGATGTGGGCTTTTCACTCGCTGAGATTGGAGAAATCCTTGCGGCCAAGCGGGGTAATACGATCAATTGCGCCCAAGGTGCAGCCTTGGTCGCCAGCAAGATGGCCGAAATCCAAACGAAGATAACCACCCTGCAAGCCACGTATGTTTTCCTGGACGCAGAGCGTGCGAAGCTTGAAGCCAGCGCCATTGCCCTCGGGCAAATTGTTGCTCCGCCTCCGAGTCCATGAGACCGCCTTGTCGACCACGTGCTGCTAAAACCCGAATTTCTTGTAGGTCGTCACAGGCCTGGCCGGAAATCGAGCAGCCCGCGGGCCGATACTACCGCTGCCGCATGTCTGCTTTGGGTCCAGGCCGTGTGAAAACACCTGCGCTTGTCTAACCTTCTCTTCTGTTCGTCGAGATCGTGGCGGGAACGAAGCGGGTCATTACCGGCTTGCCAAACCTCGAGCTGCTGCGCCCTGTCCAAGCAACTGCAGCTCTTAAGACAGGAGTAGCGCCCTCAGTTGCTCGGGAACCTCAATAACTTCTCTGGTAACCGGCGAGACGCAAAGCTGCGTAAGACTAGAAGTAAATGCTATGACATCTGGCGCTACATGACCCTCGACTTGAAATGTGAACGAGTGGAACCCAACACTGGAAATACTTACTGTCATCGAAAGCTCATCATCCCAAGTGACCGGACGAAGAAACTCTAGCGAGAAAGCCCTTGCTGGAGGCAGTAGATTAAATCCCAGCAGGGTTCTTAATCCGGGACAGGAAAGCCACACTGTAAGTGCATCATGAACGGCCTCAACAACGAAGTACGAAAACCTAGGTGTACAGACTATCCCTCTGGATCACAGTCGCCGAACAACACCTTTCTCTTAATCATCACAGCGTTCGCCACAAGATCAACCCTCAATATTGAGTGACACAGATCGCAAGACCACATCGCAGCTCCTGCGTGTTGGGGTCGGACAATACCTCCCTCGCCGTTCAAAGCCAGCCGCAGCAGCGGCCCAGGACAAGTCATGCCTGAAATAAAAGAACGCCCGATCCCGCCCGGCGGGTCGATGATGCACGCCATCCATGGAAGACGGCGAAGATGGACGCGACTTTTGGGATTCACTGAGTGATCGTCGGTACCAAGCCGCCCCATCGAATGCACCGAGCAGGCCATGCACCTCATGAGCGAGCACCACGAAGTGCTTGGCCTTGGCAGCGACTATTTGGAAGATCACCATCGACAAGCCGCAGGACAGCCAGATCAACGATCTGTACCTGCTCAACCCTGCCGCCAAGGCGATCGTCGCCCAGTAGAACCGCCTGCCCCTCCAGCGTTGCCAGCCAACGCGCAAGAGTCAGCTTTGATCTGGTAGCTCGTACTCAAATTTGTATGAATGCCGCCCCTCGGTGATCGTAATGACCATGCGGCCCAAGTTTTGCCCTGGCAACGGGCAAAAGCCGACATCTGGGGGCGCGCGGACGAATTCGCTACAGGGAAACGCCCACCTCACCGTGCACTCGGCCCTCTACCAAGGCCTGGATCTCTGCGAAGACATCTGAACCTAGGCTCGCCGGGACGCCCCAATAATCAAAGATCCCGCCCTCATCTCGATTTTGGCCACACGTCACAAAAACGCCGGTTCCAAACTTCTGCTTCAGGTGCATTGCCAACCAGCCAACGAACCCGCTGTTGTCGGCGCCTTCCGGAAAATGGAACCGGAAGACAGTAAACAGCTCTTGCTCGAAGTCCGCACAAGGGACTAGCTGACTCCATACCTTGTCATCTCGTACAAGCGCCAGTGCATCTGGGTGTACGGCACCAGGAAACGATGACAAAGGAAACTCCAGAAACGCGTAAGTCCCGGGGAAGAACCGGACATGCGCTTCGGTAATTACATGCAACAGTCTGCGCTCCGTATCCCGTGCCGCTTCATGGGAAATGTTCACCATTTTCATACTCTCCGTTTCGTAAAGCGTGCAGCGCTTCTTTTTATTGACCCATGAAATGCTAAGCATGAAGATCTTAAAGATAAATGTTCAATATCAAATAACATTGACAACCAAAGGTTGTAGATATGGATAAGTTGAAAAGCATGGCGGCGTTCGTAGCGGCAGCTGAGTCAGACTCCTTCTCGGCAGCGGCTGCCGTATTAGGCGTGACTCCACAGCTGATTGCCAAGCAGGTCGGCAATCTGGAATCTCAGCTAGGGCTCAAACTGATCACCCGAACCACTCGCCGCCAAAGCTTGACCGCCGTGGGCAGGGAATATTACTCGCGCTGCAAGGCTATCCTGAGTGACGTTGAAGACGCCGATGAACTGGCGTTGTCAGCAAACTCGACTCCGCGCGGAAAAATCAGGATCAGCGCGCCTTATAATTATGGTTCTCATCGACTCATCCCTTTCCTGACCCAATACCTGACGCGTTACCCGGAAACGGAAATCGAGTTGGAGTTGACGGACAGGTTCGTGAATATCGTAGAAGAGGGATTCGAAATCGTGTTTCGGCTAGGCAAACCCCAGCTGGCCGACAGCGCGGCATTGGTTCAACGCGGCTTGAGGCCTTTCAGGATGTTCGCTTGCGCATCCCCCGCTTATCTGGCGCGCAAAGGGATCCCGCTCCATCCCGAACAACTCGTGGATCATGATTGCCTGGGCTATCTCTTCTCCGATCGAATGACGGATAAACTCTGGCGATTCACCAAAAACAAGCAGACGTTCACGGTCCCCATTGCCAGTCGACTGAAAGTCAATAACACCCAGGCCAAGGTGAACGCCGCATTATCAGATTTCGGCATCACGCTCTGCGTCGAGGATGTACTGATGCCCTACGTGCAACGGGGTGAACTGGTCGTGCTCTTCGAGGAATTCGAAGGACCCACGTATCCCGTCAATCTGATCTATTCCTTCGACCGTCGTCCCTCCGCAAAGCTCAGGCACTTCATAGACGAAGTCGTTGTTGCATTGGGTTCGCCGCAGGCCTGACAGAGCAAGGGCTGGTTGCGTGCAGCTTGAATGCAGGAGTGCTGGGTAGTGAGGGCGAAATCATCTGATCGTCTCTGGGTCATGGCCGTCCAGCCTGATGCCGATGGGACTGGCAGTCATCCGTTACAGGATGTCCACTGTGGGCCCAGGCTGGGTGAAAACGCCCTGAATAGGTCGAAAACTGAAAGTCGCGAGAATGGCCTTGGGAATAAACGGGCGGCCGCATGAATTACCTTAGTCAGCTACATGTACGGACGATCAAACGGTGGATCATGCCCTGATCGCTTCAAGCAGTCCTGCGCTGGCGAAGACGCTCATCATTCGCTTGAAGTTGTAGGCGAGCGCATGAAGGCTCATCTCGGCACTTACGATCTCGACGATCAGAAGGTGGGACAATCGCAAGCGTTTTCACACAGCCTGGACCCAAATCCGTCATTCGAACTGAACCCTTGGGTACCTTCGATTACTTCGTAATCGTGAAACGATACGCCTGTTCTTGCAGGTACGTTTTGATTAGCGCGGCCAATTGCCGGGCAGCGGGTGACCGCATGCTGCCACCCGCATGATTGGCAACATACGGCCAGAAGCGGCCTGTCGATAGCAGATGATCAGAACACCCTCTTCACCATCCCAGGCTTGCAGACGGCGTACACCTGAACGGCCTTCGGTTTTTCATGAGGGCTGCGTTTCACGCACGAACTCGATCAGCGCCTGTAGCGCTGGTGGTACGTGACGCCGGCTGGAGTAATAGATAAAAAACCTGCTTGGCAGGGCTTTCCAGTCTTCAAGAATTTCCTCCAGTTGCCCTTGAGCCAGGTAGTCCCTGGCCATCTCCTCATACACGTACGCGATCCCGGCACCGTCCTTCGCGGCTTGGATCATCAAGGTGTCATCTTCCAGTATCAACGGTCCTGCCACGGCCAGGCGCATGGGCTGGCCCTCGGCAAGATACTCCCACTTGTACAGTTTGCCGCTTGGGAAACGCCTGCCGATGCAGGCGTGCTCAAGCAGCCTCTGTGGCGTGCCCGGTGTGCCGTGCTTCCTGAGGTAAGCGGGAGCAGCCACGGTGACAAATCCCTGCGGTGAGCCCACCGGGACGGCGATCATGTCCCCGGCAAGGCTCTCGCCGAAGCGCACGCCGGCATCGAAACCTTTGTCGATGATGTCGCTCAAGCCATCGTCAGTCACCAGCTCCACGTTGATACGTGGGTAGGCGGCAATGAATGGCGCCAGCAATGGCGCAATGACGAGACGGGCTGCGGGTCGCGATACGTTCAGTCGCAGCGTACCGGTGGGAACTTCCTGTTTGAAAGTCAGCTCATGCAGCCCTTTGGCGACCTCCGCCAACGCTGGAACCAGCGTGGCGAGCAGTTGATGACCCGCTTCAGTGGGCGTCACGCTGCGCGTGGTACGGTTGAGCAACCTGACCCCCAGCCTGCCCTCCAGGGCACGCATGGCGTGGCTCAGTGCCGATGCAGATACGCCTCGCTCATCGGCTGCTTTGCGAAAGCTGTGATGGCGAGCCACTGCAGCGAAGGCGTCGAGTTCGGAAAGATCGCATGGGGCTTTCATGAATAGGATTCAGTAGTTCAAACACGATTGGCTATCTTATCGTCAGCAACCCCCTGAGGGACACTTTGCGCATCAATCGACGTGAGGTGTTTATGCAAAAGAATCGACTGGGTACATCCGAGTTGTTGATTTCGCCCATTGGCATGGGCACTTGGGCCATTGCGGGGCAAGGGTGGGAGTTCAGCTGGGGGGCACAAGATGACCGCGATAGCTTGGCGGCACTGGAGTACGCGGTAGAGCGCGGCGTCAACTGGATCGACACGGCGGCGGTCTATGGGCTCGGCCATGCTGAGCGGTTGACGGGACAATTGCTGCGTCAGGTGCCGGCTTCGCGTCGCCCATTGGTATTCACCAAAGGCAGTCTGGTGTGGGATCCCGAGACCCGTGAGATTTCTCATTCGCTCGCCCCCCAGTCACTGATGAAAGAGATCGAGGACAGCCTGCGTCGCTTGCAGGTCGATGTCATCGATCTCTATCAGATTCACTGGCCAGCGTTCCCGGCAGAGGGGACCTGCGAAGGCATCGAGGAGGCTTTGGCGACTTTGGCCCACGCCAAGGCGCAGGGCAAGATAAGGGCAATTGGTGTGTCGAACTTCGATGTTCCCCAGCTTGAGCGAGCCCGCTCGGTCACCGATATCGCCTCCCTTCAACCGCCGTATTCAGTTTTGATGCGTGATATCGAGGACCATATTCTGCCTTACTGCGCAACGGCGCAGGTCGGCGTGATTGCCTACTCGACTTTACAATCAGGCCTACTGACGGGAAGCATGACCCGCGAGCGGATTGCACAACTGCCCGACGACGACTGGCGAAAATCGCGCAGCGCCGACTTCCAGGAACCTCGCCTCAGCAAGAATCTCGCCTTGGTAGAAGTGATGGCAAACATTGGTGCCAGGCATGGGGTCACTGCGGCGGCCATCGCCATTGCTTGGGTGCTGCGTGATGCGGCTGTCTCCGGCGCGATAGTAGGCGCACGCCGGCCCGAACAGGTGAATGGGTTGATCGACGCCATCAGCGTTCGTCTTGGCCAGGCTGAAATAGAAGAAATAAGCCACTATTTACCTGAAGGCATGGGTACGAACGTACCTAGCAGTGTGGCCTGAGTGGACTTGCCCCTATCAAACCGGACACCGGCACCCCGTTAAGTTGATACCTCAGCCAGGCGCCTGGCCGGCCCTGGCTCATGCTGTCGACGCAACAGGCCCAAGCCCCGGCGATAGCCATATGCGCCGACAGCCTGCTTGTTCTGCTCGACCAGGGCCGCATCGAGCGTCCGGCGACGACGCGGCTGCGCCCTCGCAGTGGGCTGTTGGAGCCGAGCCGTCAATGGCGAGCGCGCCACACCGAGACGCTCAATGACTGCTTTCACTGGTCGTCCCCGGCAACAAGGGTGAGTGCGCAATCCATTTTCGTGACCGGGCGATCTCCACCGCTTCCTTGAGGATCTCGGCCTCCATGGTCTTCTTGCCCAGTATCCGTTGCAGTTCACGCATCTGCTTGACGGCTTGCGCCACTGGAACAACTGGTTGGCATTGATGCCGTTGCGCCGAGCGACACGCTTTGCCCTGGCTCAAGGCTCTCGCGAACCATGGCCAGCTTTTGCTCTGGGCTCCAGCGGCGTCGCCGCTACTGGCCCAAAAGCTCCCCACTCTTATCGTTGCTGTTAGTCATAAACATAACCGTTTGCCTATCCCTTCTCGTAAGGGGGAAACGGTGTCCTGTCTTTCATGGTGCTCGTTCAACAATCACGTAAATAAAAACGGGATAGCTATTGCCCATAACGCGGATAGAGCATCCCGCGGCCTCAGCGCACCATCGTGTTTAGTCGGCCCAAGACGTCAAGAGAACAACGAGCCGACTTCCATCACCACTTCCTACTGTCCTCAAAAATATCGGTTTTTTCATTTGAAAAAGTCCGAACACAATTACATCAGTCTGGAGCGCATAAGGTGAAATACCTTCAAAACTTTGGAGACAAATATGTAAAAAACCGTGGTCACCTGATCGTTAGCCTCATCGTCGGATGCTCCATTCATATCAAAGCTCATGCCGTTGACCTTCCCGTGGTCAACCTGGGTTCGACGACGTTCTATGATGGCGCTGAGGTACCCGGTGGCAAAGGCTGGAGCGCATCGTTGTTCTACCAGAACTACCGCGGCAGAAAGATCACCGACAACAAAGGGCATGAAATCGGCTTGCCGAAGTCGAGCACCAACATAGACAGTGTGCTGATGCAGCTGATTTATCAGGGAAGTGGTGGCCCCCACGATTCCGATTGGGGGTTTTCAGCGGTTCTGCCAGTGGTCACCAAGAACCTTGTCGACGATGGCTTGAACAATACCGTGCTCGACGGTTCAGAAGGTCTGGCTGACCTCAACATTGGCTTTTACTTGCAGTTCAAACCAATCATGGGCGACGAGGGCCCTCGCTTTGTCCATCGCCTGGAGGCAGATGTAATCGCTCCCGTGGGCGACTACAACAAACATACTGCGATCAACCCAGGGGCAAACTTCTGGTCATTTAATCCATATTGGGCTGCGACGTTTTGGGCTAGTTCCAAAACCACAATTTCGTGGCGCCTGCACTACCTGTGGAACGCTAAAAACGATGCTCCCTCACCAGAGACCTATGGCGATGGGGTCGATGATGTACAGGCCGGGCAAGCGGTGCATCTGAATTTCAACACCCTTTACGCATTCACCCCGAAATTTTCGGCAGGTGTGAACGGGTACTGGCTCAACCAGTTCACCGATACAAAAGTCGACGGTGATTCAGTATCTGGACGACGCGAAAAAGTTTTCGCCATCGGCCCCGGCGCTATGTTTGCGTTCTCTCGCCAAGACGTAGTGATTGCCAACCTTTACTTCGAATCCGAAGCTCGCAACCGCCCCGAAGGCAACCGCTTTGTCATGCGATGGGTACACAAACTATGAACCTGTCCCAATCAATTCCTGTGTCTGTTAATGGAGTATCTGGCATGAAAATGTCGTCGCTCAACATCATTCAGCGCACCACGCTAAAACAATGGAAAACCATTAGCCTTCTGATGGGGGTCATTGCCCAGTTATTTCTGGCGGGCGACTGGTATGGGTTCGCAGCAGTCATTCCCTTTGTCACAGAAACGTTGCATTTGTCGCCACTGCAAATCGGTATCGTACAAGGCTCGTTCTCCATCACCTACGCATTGGGTATGGTTTTTTGGGCCGCATGGGGAAGTCGAATTTCGACACGTGCACTGTACTGTTATGGCCTGCTGGGCGTTGGCGTGTTCATGTTATTGCAGTCGCAAGTCACGTCGTATGAAGCGATGGTAGCCGCACGTTTGATGGTGGGTTTTTTCGATGCCGCGGTGTGGATCGCAGCAGCAAAATTGGTTGTTACATGGTTCCCTCCAGCTCAACGCGGGAGAGCATTGAGCGCGTTGCTGGCAGCTTTTAGCCTGGCGATCACCGTAGATTTTGCGATCGGGATTCCTCTTGCCGAAGCCGTTGGCTGGCGCGGTTTTTTCGTCGTTCTGGCGATTGGCACTCTGTTTGTCGCATTTTTGGGCTGGGTACTGGTCAAGAGCGAGCGCCGCTGTGTGGGGTTACCCGACTTTGCCTGGGACGACGAGCCCCCCGCCAATCAAGCGGCCGCAAAAGTTAGCCTTATTTTCACGTCACGCTGGTTCTACATTGCGTCGCTCGCGATCTTTGGAGACATGTTTGCTATCTCCGCAACCGCTACCTGGGTGGTTCCAGCCTTTATCGAGACCCAAGGCATGACAACTGCATCAGCGGCCACCATAGGCACCCTGATGGGCGTGTCGCAAATCATCATGTTGCTGTTAGGCGGCTACTGCAGCGACCTGTTCCGACGCCGCGTGCTGATTCTCAAGATCGGCGCCTTGTTGTCTCTGCTCTCGGCACTTTCGTTTCTGATGACCCTCAAGCTGGGTTTACCCTACGGTGGATTGATCACCGTCGCGGTCATGAGTGGTGTGGCGGTGTTCAGCGGTGGCGCTATTTTCGCCTTATTGAGTGAGAAGTATGGAGACCAGCTCAGTGGTCATGCTATTGGCTATGCTGAGATGGTTGGCATTTCCTCAACCTTAATCGCGCCGGCCTTAATGGGAGCGATCATTGAAGCCAGCGGTTCATTCGTCGCTGCATTTAGCGCGTTTGCCGGTGTACAGACGGTCATTTTCCTTATCCTGCTGTGTATGCGCAAAGAGTTCCAGGAGGAAAAGAACGGAGTTGTAGGTTTGACGCGAGGTTGAAGGGTTAGAAAGCGAGGCTATCGAACAAGGCGCTCAAGGGTTAGCTCAGAAAATTGCCGGAGTTCAGCTCCGCGATATCCGCCCGAAGGCAGCATCTGAAGTTCTCGATTTGGATGACGCAAGCAGGCTTCTTGGGCACTCGAAAACAGAAACCACAAAGAAGATTTATGTGCGCGTCGGAGCCATCGCCCACCCTACCAAACAGTAAAGTTTTAGTACGCCTGCGCTTTCCTGTAGGCAATAAAAAACCCCGTAGACGTTAATCCACGGGGTTTCCAAGGGTGGAGGCCGAGATCGGAATCGAGCCGGCGTAGGCGGGTTTGCAATCCAGATAAAATTCTATTATTTTCAGTTACTTAGTTATAAATCCGTTCCGCAAGGGCCATCTCCTAGAAAGGCTGTAATCCACGGTCTACGCGGGTCGTGAATTTGATTGCGGAACTGATTTGCGCCCCCCCCCAAGAGGTTC